>NZ_LGTE01000020.1 GCF_001263415.1 Thermincola ferriacetica | reverse complement strand
AAGGAAACTGGCCGAAAGGTCCAGTAAAGCCACCAAGGAAATAGCCGACCTGATAACCAATATTCAGAAAGGGACCAAGGTGGCCTTAGAATCCATGCAGGTGGGCACCAGAGAAGTGGATTTTACACAGGGCCGACGGCGCCAAAATACCCGTGCTGAAAACAGTAAGACGCCTTCAAACGGATAGCGGAGAGAAACTGATCGAAACCTTTATAGATATAACGGAACGTAAAAAATGGAAGAACAGCTTTACCGTCTGTCCATAACCGATCCTCTGACAAAAGCTTATAACCGGCGCCATTTTCTGCAGATACTGGAACAGGAAATAGAGCGTACAAATCGAACCGGACTGCCCATTTCAGCAATTCTGGTGAACCTGGACCATTTCAAGAATATAAACGACTGTTTTGGACATGCCGTCGGCGATGAGGTTCTGAAAAGCCTGGTAAACATGATTAAACAAAGGAGCCGCAAAACAGACTGTCTAGCCCGCTGGGGTGGAAAAGAATTTGTGATGCTTCTGCCAATACACCGGTAGAAAAAGCCGCCGGTTTGGCTGAAGAGCTTCGCGAAGCTTTAAGCCGCCTGGATATTCCGGGTGTAAAAAGTGTGACTGCCAGTTTTGGAGTGGCTGGCTACTGCCCATCCGATACGGTGGACACCTTCATTATGCGCGCTGACAATATGCTTTACCAAGCCAAGTCTTCCGGGCGGAACTGTGTCCGCTATACAGGTGCATGTAACCAGATTTAATTTAACGTAAAACCGGCCAGAAATCCCCTGTCTGTAAAAGTGGTGGGATAAACAGTCGGTTTTTCTTTTCAGAATTCATAACCGGGGGTATAATATATATTAAATAATATGTTGGTGTATATTCTACGAAAAGAGGGGATCGAAATGTACGAACATGACCGCGATTTCTACGATCGGCCACGCCGGCCCGGTATCTTTCCGTACGTGGCGGTAGCTCTGATTAGCGCCATAATTGGGGGCCTGTTGGTTGCTTTTTTACTGCCGGTCAGATACCAGCAGCCGGGAGCAAAGAACCCGTACAATATTAATGTGCCGGACGTTCCTCCCCAGGTAACGGCGGAAGGCAAATCACCGGTAGTCGAAATAGCAGAAAAAGTGGGACCTGCCGTTGTCAGTGTGGAGAGCCGCTGGAAGGTTGCCGGTGGTTTTGATTTTTTCGGATTCCATTCTCAGGATGTGGCTCAGGGAGTTGGCTCAGGCGTTATTTTTGATGAAAGAGGTTACATAGTCACTAACTACCATGTGATAAGTTCAGAAAAAACAGGCCAATTGGCCGATGAAATTGCCATCAGCTTGGCCGATGGCAGGCAGGTGCCTGTTAAGTTGGTTGGTTATGATGCCCAGACTGACCTGGCTGTGTTAAAAACAAATGAAAAGAACCTGCCGATTGCCAAATTTGGCAGTTCCAAGAGACTAAAAGTCGGGGAATTGGCAGTTGCCATAGGCAGTCCATCGGGTCTGGAATTTGCCCGTTCCGTTACTGTCGGGGTAATCAGCGGATTGAACCGGACTTTGGAACTGGATGAGAGGACTTTTTCTTTAATTCAGACCGATGCGGCTATCAATCCGGGTAATAGTGGGGGAGCCTTAGTCAATTCCAGGGGCGAGGTGGTAGGCATAAACAGTGTTAAACTGAGCGCTCCTGGTATTGAGGGCATGGGCTTTGCCATTCCCATTGACGATGCGTTGCCTATCATAGAGGACATAATTAATTATGGCCATGTAAAAAGACCTTGGATTGGGATTAAAGGTTGGGCTTTGAATGCCATCGATGCAAAAGCCAATAATGTTCCTCAGGGGGTCGTTATTGAAGAAGTGGTTAATGGCGGGCCTGCTGACAAAGCAGGTATCAGGCCGGGGGACATTCTGACAAAGGTAAATGGAAAGCAAATTACCGAATTTAATGTGCTGACAGATGTTGTTCAGAAACAAAAAATAGGTAGTAAGATTACCATTGAAGTTTACAGCACAAAGGACAAATCAACCCGTAAGGTTACTGTCGTGTTAGGGGAAATGCCGGCAGAATTCTAAAATAGGGGCTGTCTATAAAAAGGCAGCCCCTTTTCATCAACGAAAGGGAGTGTCCCATAAGTAAATGGGACCCCCTTTTTTTAGCCATGAAAGCATAGGGAGCGGCAGACATATTCCTCCACGACGGCAACAATTCAGCTTGTTACCGGCTCCCGCATACGCGGATCGCCGACAAGCGGATATCAGACTCGTCGTTCCGGAACATATCTGCCACTCCCTGAATTTACGGTCAAAAAATGACGGGAGCGCCCCATAAGATTTTTACTTATGGGACACTCCCTGTACTTCAAAAAATAAAGGCTGCTTTTTTAGACGGGGATGACGGGATGGAGAAAGTAGAATTAGCCGGTTTTCTCTATTTCTTTTTCTTTGTTTTCTTTGGCAGCGGGGGCTTCGTCCACGGTGGTTTCGGGTCCGGAAGGCACTGTTTGTTCATCAGCTAAGCCGGCATCCATGTCAGTGCCTGTTTGGGCAGGTTGGGAGTTAGGTACTAAGTTATTGGGTTGTGCAACTGCTTCTGTTGCTGTTTCTGCAAGCGGTGTTTCTTCTTCCTCAGGAGGCACCGGAATTTCTTTCGCTGATCCGGTCCCGGTAACCGTTGGTAGGTCTTTAGTGGATTCTGCTGTTGCATGGCCGGAATTTTTGACTTTTTCTTTGGTTTTTTCTTTGATGGTTTTGCTCAGTTCAAGGGTTTTTTTCCTGGTTACGTTCCATAGACCGGAAGTGCTGTCCTTGAGGTTGGCCAGGGTTTCCTGCAGGCCTCCGTCCACTTTTGTAATTTCGTCCTCGGTATTGGCTTTAACAACAATAGCATCGGCTCCCATGGTTATTATCTGGGATGCGGGCAGCAGGCCTTTTCCTTTCAGCAGGCTTTCCATAAGCTTGCCCGATATTTCCAGGGAGACAATCTGCCCGGATTTTTCGTCGATATAATATTCGTCTACATGGCCGAGAACTTTGCCTGTTTCTGAAATCACTTTCAACCCGATAGGGTCAGTTTTTTCCCGCAGCAGTTTGAGGATTTCAGGCAGGTTGGTCGATTTTTCCACGTTACTGGACTGGTCGATGGTAATAGCGTCGTCGCCGACATTGGATACCTTACTGTAAGGAATGATTTTTTGCTCTCTAAACCAACCTTTCTGGTCTATAACCAGGGCGGCTATTTCTTTTTGTTCCGGGTCCACGACCAGTGATTTAACGGTCCCTATTTGAATTCCTTCTGCGATGCTTATTATTGGCATGGCCATTATTTTACGGCTTTTTCGCATGGCTAACCCTCCATTATTTAAACTAACCACTTAATTTGGAACGGATTTTTATAAAATAATATTCCTCCACTTAGGTTTATATGCCATAAAAAGGGAAATAATATAGACAAATTATTGGAAACCAAACGAAGAGGGGGAGTACGAAAATGGTAGAAGTAAAACTGAGGGTCCAACCAAGGCCAAATAAAACCAGAAGTTATAAACATTGGCTTAGAAATCACGGGAAAATTCCAGCCGTCATTTACGGTAAAGATTTGCCTAACAAATTAGTTGAAGTTGATGTGCGGAACCTGGAGAGCATTTTGCGGAACGGCGCCGGAAAGAATGCAATTATTAATTTAACGGTTGAAGAAGCAAAGCCCCACAAACTGACTGTAATGATCAAAGACTTGCAGCGTGACCCTGTAAAGGGCGATTTAATGCATGTAGATTTGCAGAAGATTTCGCTCACTGACAAGATACATACCACTGTGCCTATTCATTTAACCGGTGAAGCGGAAGGGATTAAAAAAGGCGGAATTTTACAGTCCGGTTTGCGGGAACTCGAAATAGAATGTGTACCGGCAAACATACCGGACCATATCAGTGTAGATATATCTGGCCTGGATATCGGCGATAGCCTGACAGTAGCTGATATTGCCGGGCAGGATGGATTTACGGTTAAGAATGACCCGGCTACAGTTATTGTTAGTATAGTGTCTCCACGCCGGGCAGAAGCTATAGAAGATAAAGCGGTGGAACCTGCTAAAACCGAACCGGCCAATGGGGAAGCAGGGAATGGAGATAAAAAAGAGGAATAACGCTACTGCTGAGTAAAATTCTTTCCCCGAAAAATTTTTCGCAGGAAAAATAGGAATTTCAGCGAATAGTTCATAAGAATTATTAGGGAGGCCAGACCGTTGAAACTTATAGTAGGGTTGGGAAATCCGGGGAAAGAATATGAGTTTACAAGGCATAACATAGGTTTTTTGGTGCTGGAGCAGTTAGCCGAAAAGTGGGGAATAGCAGTAAACAAAAATAGGTTTAAATCCCTTTTCGGCGAAGGGATTTTTCAGGAAGACAAGATTGTCCTGCTGAAACCCCAGACCTTCATGAATTTAAGCGGCCAGGCGGTTTTGGATGCGGTTCGGTTTTATAAGCTGGAATCCACTGACATCCTGGTAATTTACGATGATATGGACCTTCCCACCGGTCGCCTTCGTTTGCGGAAGAGCGGTGGCGCTGGAGGACATAGGGGAATGGAGTCCATTATTTACCTGCTAAACACTGAAAATTTTCCTCGTTTGCGAATAGGCATAGGAAAACCCGGACCGGATAAAGATGCGGTCCAGCATGTGTTGGGAAGGTTTGGTGAAGAAGAGCGGGAAAGGGTGGTTGCAGCCGTTTCCAAAGCGGTGGCGGCCGTAGAACTGGTTTTGAAAGAAGGCGTGGAAAAAGCAATGAACACAGTTAACAGAAACTAACGCCTCTTCAAATAAGGATAATCCAACCCGGTTTTTACAATTAATTCTCCATTTAAGGAGGTAAAAGGTTAATGCTTGTCGCTGTGGCGGCAGTTGCGGCTGCTGCTGTTTCCTGGTCGGGAAATAAAATCTTGACCAGACTATGGAAAACCGAAGGAATTATGTTTATCACTCCTTTACTTGAAGAGACGGCCAAAACTTTATCGGCTGTATTGCTACAACAGTCTGTTGTGTTGGTGCATGGTGCTTTTGGGGTAATTGAGGCTGGCTATGACTTAACAATAAAAAAGCAGACCAGTCCGATAGCAGCCTTGGTAAGCCTTTTAGGGCACCTTTTTTATGGAATCATTACATTACTCGGTTTCATGAAATGGGGAACCTGGCCTGGAATTATGCTTGCCTATGCCGCCCATACATTTTGGAATGTTTTTATTTTAAAAGCTTTACGGGATAGGCAGGTATCCTGAAAGAAAGCCCAGTCCTTGACGCAGGCATATTGGGCAGCTATAATGAATATAACTGTAAAAATATAGAAGAAGTTGCAGACCGGCTTTAGCTTTTCCTGCTAAGGCTTTTTTGGCGTTCGGAAAAAATGAATTGCAGTTAATAACCATCGGGAGCAAAAGATTATGGGTACTAATGGGTTATTTACTCCACTAATAGAATCAGCCGAATTCAATTCACTGACTGCCGGTTTAAAGCGGGGTCTGGCATATCAGATGGTTTATGGGTTGTCAGGTGCGCAGAATAGCTACCTGATAGCCGGTATTATAGAGAAGTTAAACGTGCCGGCCCTTATTATGGCGCCCAATGGTATTGCGGCTAAGAAAAGGCTCGATGATTTGAGGAATTTTTTACCAAACAGGGAAATATTGTATTATCCGGAACTGGAGCATGTGCCCTTTGGTTCCATTGCCCAAAGTAAAGAGCTGGCTGCTCAGCGCCTGGCTGTTCTTGCCAAGTTGGTGCAGCAGGACAACCTTATTATTGTGGCGCCTGTTGAAGCTCTTTATCAGCAATTGATTCCCAGGTCTGTATTTGAAAAGTTCAGTTTATGCCTTTCCGTGGGCCAGATTATTTCCCAGGAAAAAATGATTGAAGTATTTTTGGCGCAGGGATACGAAAGAGTTGAGATGGTGGAGGGCCCCGGCCAGTTTAGTGTGCGGGGCGGTATTATAGACATCTTTCCGCAAACCAGGGAGCGTCCTCTACGCATAGAGCTGTTCGACGATGAAATTGATTCCATCAGGGAATTTAAAGTAGATAGCCAAAGGTCGCTGAATAGGCTTCAGGAAGCAGTTATTTATCCCGCTGTCGAACTGGTCGTAGAACGGGAAAATTTTGTAAAGGCTGCCGACCTGATTGCAGCCGATTTTGCCGAACACGGAAAAAGGCTGAAAAAAATAGGCAAGTATGAAGCTTTTAATAAGTTGCAGGAAAAAACGAAAGAGATAATTGAAAAACTGAGAAGCGGCCTTTATATTGAAGGGATGGAATATTATTTTTCCTATTTTTATCCTGAAGGGGCCAGTTTGCTGGATTACTTAGACAGGAAGACGGTACTTTTTGTTGAAGAACCTTCCAGGCAGAAGGAATACCTGCAGAACCGTATCAATGAAATGGCCGAGAGCCATACTCATTATCTGGAAACAGGCCTGGCCCTGCCCAAACAGGGAAGAGCCTACTTTAATCCTGGTGACCTGCAGAAATCAGCCAAAGATTTTTCTCAGGTCGGTTTTTCCTTGCTGCCCAAGCAGCCCGCCGGAATAAGACCTGGCAACATAGTCAGCTTTGCCGGGAAATCCATCCCCTTTTTCATGAGTAAAACCGATTTGCTTGTAGAGGAAATTCGCAATCGCAGAAAAAAAGGTTATGCCATTGCCATAATGGCCAGTACTTCCAACAGGGCGGAGAAAATCCGCGACTTACTAAGGGACAGTAAAGTTGATGCTTTTTACGTATCCCGAATAACGGGCGAACTTAAACCCGGCAACGTGATTATTACCGAAGGCAGGATTGAAGCCGGATTTGAGATCGGGCAAATTAAATTTGCCCTTATTACGGACCTGGAAATATACGGAAAAAGAAAAAGCGGCAAGAAGGCCACCTTAAGACACCAGGAAGGGGCACTCATAAGTCATTTTACGGATTTGTCCGTAGGTGATTACGTTGTCCATGTAAATCATGGGATTGGGCGGTACCTGGGCCTGCAAAAGCTAGAGGTCGGTGGGGTTACCAAAGACTACCTGGTTATCCAGTATACGGGTGAAGATAAACTTTATGTCCCTACTGACCAAATAAGCTTGGTGCAGAAGTACCTGGGTGCCGAAGGAGCTGCTCCCAAACTGTCCAGGTTAGGGGGCCAGGACTGGAACAAAGTTAAGAAAAGGGTTAAGGAATCGGTCCGGGAAATGGCCCAGGAACTACTAAATCTTTACGCGACCCGGGAAAAAGTGGTTGGGCATGCTTACCCGCCCGACACAGTATGGCAGAAAGAATTTGAAGAAGCATTTCCATACGAAGAAACACCGGACCAACTGCGGGCCATCAAAGAAATCAAAGAAGACATGGAACGTCCTAAACCTATGGATAGGTTATTGTGCGGAGATGTAGGATACGGCAAAACCGAAGTGGCTATCCGGGCCGCTTTTAAAGCTGTTATGGACAGCCGGCAGGTAGCTGTTTTAGTTCCTACTACCATACTGGCTCAGCAGCATTATAATACCTTTGTGGAACGTTTTTCAGGCTACCCCATCAAAATCGAGATGTTAAGCCGCTTCCGCTCACCCAAAGAACAGCAGGAAATTTTAAAGAACCTAAAAACCGGCGGCGTGGATATAGTAATCGGAACGCATCGTTTGGTACAAAACGATGTACAGTTTAAAAAGCTTGGGTTGGTCATTGTGGATGAGGAGCAGCGTTTTGGCGTTGCCCATAAAGAGCGCTTAAAACAATTGCGAAAAAATGTTGACGTTCTCACCCTTACCGCCACACCTATTCCGCGGACATTGCATATGTCCCTGGTCGGGGTGCGGGATATGAGTATTTTAGAAACTCCCCCCGAAGACAGGTGGCCGGTACAAACTTATGTGCTGGAATTTAATTGGGACGTTATCGGTGATGCCGTCAGGAAAGAAATGGACAGGGGAGGCCAGGTTTATTTTGTTCATAACCGGATTATGGATATAGACCAGATAGCGGCTCAGCTTAGGGCAGCCGTTCCTGAAGCCAGGGTAGCCGTGGCCCATGGGCAAATGAAAGAGGACCAGTTGGAGCAGGTAATGCTGGAGTTTCTTGAGGGTGAGTACGACGTGCTTCTTTGTACGACTATAATCGAAACGGGCCTGGATATCCCCAACGTGAATACTCTTATTGTGGATGAAGCGGACCGAATGGGACTGTCGCAATTATACCAACTACGGGGACGTGTCGGGCGTTCACATCGCCTGGCCTATGCTTATTTTACCTACCGGCGTGACAAGGTGCTGACAGAAGTTGCGGAAAAACGTCTCCAGGCTATTCGTGAGTTCACCGAATTCGGCTCCGGCTTTAAGATTGCTATGCGTGACCTGGAGATCCGCGGCGCCGGCAACTTTCTGGGGCCGGAGCAGCACGGGCACATGATGGCCGTGGGTTTTGATATGTACTGCAGGCTACTCGAGGAAGCGGTCAAAGAGCTGAAAGGCGACCTGATTGAAGAAATTCAGGAGCCTACGATAGATTTAAATATTGATGCGCATATAGGTAATGATTATATCCCTGACGCCGGAATGAAAATAGAAATTTATCAAAAAATTATGCGCATACAATCTGCGGAGGATGCCAGGGATGTGGGAGAAGAGTTGGAAGACCGTTACGGCCCTGTGCCTCAATCGGTCACAAACCTGTTGGCTATTGCGCGAATTAAGGCTTTGTGTACGCGGCTTAAAGTTCAGGCAGTTACCCAGATTAAAGATATGGTCCACATTAAGTTCCATCCCAGCAATACGGTGCAGGGAGAACAGTTAGCAGGATTGGCGCAAAGATACCGCCACCGTCTGGTGTTTACCGGCACGCAGGCCTTGCAAATTAACCTGAAGGTGAAGGGTCTGTCTCGGGAACAAGCGCTGGCTAAAGTAGAGGAATTGTTGCTCTATCTACTAGACGAGGGAAAATTAAGAACTTGAAGTTTGTAGGCATCGGCAGTATAATATGGTTATGATTATAAAAGGGGAGGGTCACGAATTAATGTCAAAATTCAGAAAAATTTTAGGTCTGGCGCTTATATTGGTTTTTGCGGTCGTTGTAGCCGGTTGTGGAGCCAAAACAGTTGCGGAAGTAAACGGCGAAAAAATTACTCAGGAACAGTTGGACAAGCGTGTGAACAAAATGAAGCTGGCTTATGAGCAGCAGGGAGCTTCCTTTGAAGGAGAGCAGGGTAAGCAGATGCTCGAGGCCATTAAAAAGCAGACGCTTGACCAGATGATTGACCAGTTATTAATTAAACAGGCAGCCGAGAAAGAAGGCGTTGCGCCTTCAGATGCCGAAGTTCAAAAGCGTTTTGACGAGATTAAAAAGCGTTTTAAATCCGAAAAAGAATTTGAAGATGCCCTGAAAAATTATAACTATACAGAAGAAGAATTAAAAGAATATATTGCGCAACAGGCGATGACCGACGCTCTTTTCCAAAAGGTAACGAAGGACGTGAAAGTTACCGAAGAGGATATGAAAAAATATTATGAGGAGCGGAAAGACTCCTTTAAGGAGCCGGAAAAAATTAAAGCCCGCCATATCTTAATTAAGTTTGATACGGCAAATGAAAAAGTCGGTCGGAAAGAGGAAGAGGCCAAGAAAATGGCTGAAGAACTCATTGCCAAGTTAAACAACGGCGCTGACTTTGCTGAACTGGCCAAAGAAAAATCCGAAGACCCCGGCAGCAAAAACGATGGTGGTTTGTTGAAAGATCCCATGGGTAGTGATTATTTCGCCCGGGGCGTAATGGTCAAAGAATTTGACGATGCCGCTTTTGCTCTGAAAAAAGGGGAAATTACCAAAAAGCCTGTAAAAACCCAGTTCGGGTATCATATTATTAAAGTAGAAGATAAAAAACCGGAAAAGCAAAAAACTTACGAAGAAGCTAAAGAACAAATCAAAAAAGACCTGCCGAATACCCGGAAACAAGAGGTTTTCAACAAATATATCGAAGGTTTGAAGCAAAAGGCTAAAATTACCAATGAGTTAACCAAGAATGAACCGGCTGCTTCTAAGCTGCCGCAGGGCCATCCACCTATTAACGAAAATAAATAACTGTCATTCAAGCTTAAACCCTTAAAAGGAAAAAAATGAATAATTCCCTCCACTGCGATATATACTATCAGTAAAAGAATAGTAGTAAATTTAAGCAGACGAAAAAGGAGGGAAAACAGTGAAAGCTACAGGTATTGTACGCAGAATAGATGACCTAGGAAGAGTAGTAATTCCCAAAGAAATAAGGAGAACTTTACGTATTCGTGAAGGCGATCCTTTGGAAATTTTCGTTGACAGAGAAGGAGAAGTTATCTTAAAAAAATACTCACCTATAGGTGAATTAGGTGATTTTGCTAAGGAATATGCTGATTCTTTATATGAAGCTATTGGCCATATTGCTTGCATTGCTGACAGGGATACCATAATTGCCGTAGCCGGTGCTTCTAAAAAAGAATTTCTGAACAAGCATATTGGGCCTGCTGTTGAAAAAGTTATGGAGGATCGCAGGGCGGTTTTGGTGAACAACCCGGCAGCCGATCCTACCTGTAAGGACTGCCCCATTATCGAGGGTGAGGAAGAAGACAGATACAGCGCTCATGTTATTGCTCCTATAATCGCTGAGGGCGATCCTATCGGGGCGGTAATATTGCTCTCCAAAGAAGAAGGAGTTGAAATGGGTGACCTGGAAATGAAACTGGCTGAAACAGCAGCCGGGTTCTTGGCGAAGCAAATGGAACAATAACTGGCTAGGTAGCACACAAGGTGCTACCTTTTTTATTGTCAAATATTAATAAAATGTCATCGTCAGCCATAAACATAATTATCATAACTGGACGACGGTGATAAAATGACAAAAGGGGCATTGGCGAAGGGAGCAGTTATATTAAGTATTGCCGGGTTTATTAGCAAAATTATCGGTGCCGGGTATCGGATTCCGCTTTTTCGGCTGATCGGCGCGGAGGGTATGGGCATTTATCAAATGGCTTACCCTTTGTATACTTTGCTTTTAACCATATCCAGCGCCGGCATACCGGTGGCCGTTTCCAAGCTCGTGGCGGAGCGGGTAGTACTGAACGACCGGCAAGGAACCCGGGATATCTTATTGGTAAGTCTGGTTATGCTATCTTTGATTGGCGCTTTATGCACTACAGCGCTTTACATATTGGCCGGCTTTTTATCCCGGGAAGTATTAAAAGATGAAAGAGCGTATTATTCTATCGTGGCCATAGCGCCAGCAGTTTTTTTTGTTGGGCTGATGTCCGTTTTCCGCGGGTACTTCCAGGGTTTCCAGCAAATGTATCCTACTGCCATATCGCAGATTATTGAGCAGGCGGTAAGGGTGGCGACAGTTTTGATAGGGGCTTATCTCTTTTTGCCGCGGGGAATTGAGTATGCTGCCGCCGCAGCAACCTCAGGAGCTGTAGCCGGAGCTGTAGCGGGTTTGGGGGTCCTCCTGGTTTGCTATGTCTGGAAATCTGCAATTCTGCCCCCGGTATGGACTAAGGGTATGGGGGGCAAATCGCTGTCTCTGTTTATGACGGGCTACCGTATATTAGCCTTGTCACTGCCGATCTCTTTTGGGGGCCTGGTACTGCCTATGGTGCAGATTCTTGATGCTGTTACTGTACCCTTAAGGCTGCAACAGGCCGGCTATTCCGTGGCCAAAGCGGCGGAGTTATATGGGGAGCTAACAGGTGGAGCGGTTACCTTGGTGAATGTACCGACTATTTTTACTCTAGCCCTGGCTACTTCTTTGGTTCCTGTTATATCAGAACTCGATGCAAGAAAAAATAAATTTCAGATTTACCGTAATTTAAATGCCGCTGTAAAAGCAGCCGTATCTATATGCCTGCCTGCAGCAATGGGCCTGTATTTGTTGGCCGAACCTATCGCTGACCTTCTTTTCAACTGTCCCGAAGCAGGTATACCTTTGTCTATTTTAGCTCCCGCCGCTGTATTTTTGGGATTACACCAGACTACTTCCGGTGTTTTGCAAGGGTTAGGCAGAACCCATTTACCGGTAAAAAACTTATTGGTCGGTGTGGTAGTGAAGTTAGGGTTAAATTATTATTTAACAGGTCTTCCTGTTTTCGGAATAAGAGGCCCTGCCTTGGGGACATTGGCCGGTTTTTGTATTTCCTCTGTTTTGAACCTGGCAGATTTACGCAGAGTGACGGATTGGCGCTTAAGCAGGCAGGTATTGTCAAAACCGGCAGTAGCTGCTACAATTATGGCGGTAGGCGTATATTTGACCTTTGGATTTTTGAAACTAACTTATAACATGCATTTGGCCACTGTTTTAACAGTGCTTTTCGGGGCGGGAATCTATTTTGTAGTTTTGGCATTAATAGACAGAGGCAACGATTCTACGATAATGTTGCTTGTCAATGTGTTCAGGAAACGCTCATAGGGAAATAGGCCATTGTAGGGAGGAATTTAATGGGAGATATTACGGTGATTGGTTTGGGCCCCGGAAGTATTGGGGCTCTAACGGAAGCAACCATAAAAATTCTCAAAGGAAACGAACGGGTTTTTCTCCGCACTACCAAACACCCTGTTGTTCCATTGCTTATGGAACAGGGCCTTATAAAAGGCGATTCTTTTGATCATTTTTACGAAGAAATTGTTGATTTTGGTGAAGTGTACCGGCGAATTGCTGTGACATTACTGGAAGAAGCAGAAAAAGGTCCGGTAGTATATGCTGTGCCGGGCCATCCCCTGGTGGCGGAAGATTCAGTGCACCTGTTGCAGGAAATGGCCCGGGAAAAAGGCATTAAAGTGGAGATCATACCGGCCATGTCTTTTTTAGAACCATTGTTTCAAGTGGTAGGTTATGATCCTATAAAGGGATTGAATATTATTGATGCGCTCCAGTTGGACAAGCATTTCCCATTGCCGGCTTCGGCCAATGTGGTGGTCCAGGTTTACAGTCAACTGGTGGCTCAGGACGTGAAAATTTCCTTGATGGATTATTATCCTGACGAACATAAAATTTTTGTGGCTAGAGCAGTCGGGGTTCCCGGCATGGAACAGGTAGCTGAAGTCCCCCTATATGAATTGGACAGGCTGCCCTGGATTGACTACCTGACAAGTGTCTTTATTCCGCCGCTGCCGGGAGCTGAAAAGGGGCCTGTTAAATACCCCATGGACCCTTTGGTAAAAATTATGCAGCAATTGAGAAGTCCTGAGGGGTGCCCCTGGGACAGAGAACAAACTCATGAATCCTTAAAAAAGTATTTGATTGAGGAAACATACGAAGTTCTGGATGCTATAGATAATGGAAATATGAATAAATTTTGCGAAGAATTGGGAGACTTATTACTACAGATAGCCTTTCACGCACAGATAGCTGATGAGGAAGGTTTCTTTGACATCAATGATGTGGTTAAGAGCATCGCTGAAAAACTGGTGCGCCGGCATCCCCATGTTTTTGGAAATACGCGCGTAAAAAACAGTAGTGAGGTAAGTTATAACTGGGATAAAATAAAAGAAATGGAAAAGCGAAAGGAAGGAATGGAGGAAGCATCTATCCTGGACTCTATTCCCAAGGCTTTACCTGCTTTGCTGAAAGCAGAGAAGGTCCAGAAACGGGCAGCGAAGGTTGGCTTTGACTGGCCTGATTACAGAGGTGCACTGGATAAGATTTACGAGGAACTAGAGGAGCTTAAAGAAGCCCTTGACCGGGGCAATCGTTCCAATGCAGCGGAAGAAATGGGTGACCTTTTCTTTGCCCTGGTAAATCTGGCGCGTTTCTTGAGTGTTGACCCGGAAGAAGCCTTACAGGCTACTGTTGATAAATTTATCAAAAGGTTTAAGCTCATGGAAAAAAAGGCTTGGGAAACCGGAAAGAAGCTGGCAGACCTGAATTTAGACCAACTAGATCAATTATGGGAGGAGGCCAAAATTGTCCTAAACCAGTAAATTATAGGTGTTTTAGCAGAAAAAGTTGGTTGCAAAGCAGGAAATTAAAGGGTTATAGCGAATAATGCTTTTATATGAAAATCAAACACCAAATATAAAATATTCTAGGAGGGATTTTTGTGAACAAACAAGATTTAGTAAGCAGTGTAGCAGAAAAAGCCGGTTTGACAAAAAAAGATGCCGACAAAGCTGTTAGCGCAGTTTTTGCCAGCATTGAAGAAGCTTTGGCTAAAGGTGACAAAGTACAACTGGTTGGCTTCGGTACTTTTGAAGTGCGTGAAAGGGCCGCCCGTAAGGGCCGTAATCCTCAGACCGGAGCTGTTATCGAGATTGCTGCGGCCAAGGTTCCTGCTTTTAAGGCTGGCAAGGCTTTAAAAGATGCCGTTTCCTAATTAAAAAAGTACTAAAAAAATCAGGTTCCGGCGAGCCTGATTTTTTATTAATTTACAATTTGTGTTAAATTTATTTCTAAGTTTAAAGAAGGAAAACCGGCCAAAAAAAAACAGATAAAACTGCCGAATTATGGAGAAAAGGAGCTAAAGGGTGAAACTTAAAAAAACCATAATTTCGGGAGTGATACTATGAAAAGTTTACGGACCTTTTTTATTAGCATGTCATTAGGCATAACATTCGTAATCTTTGCTGCTTTGACAGCATATAACCTGTTTCAATTTGATGACATAATAGCCGGTGAGGTGCAGAATCAGCTAAAGACCCAGGCGGAAAAGGAAGCAAATAAATTTGATAGCAGGTTGCGGGAAATAGCGAAGGAGAATATCCTTTGTGCAAAAAATATTGAAGTTTCGGCCACTATTGACACAAATAACATATTGAAAACAATTGCCGGTTATATTCAGCTTGACCCTATGGTTTTAGGTTCGGGATTTTGGTTGGAGCCGGGGAAATATGACCCTCAAAAAGAGTTTTATGGCCCCTATGTTTATAAAGATAAGGGGAATATACAGGTTACCTGGGATTACAGTAACGCCCAATATAACTATTTTCAGTACGATTGGTATAAAAACGGTTTACAAGCTGTCGGCAAAGTTGCCTGGACGGAACCTTATCATGACCCTGTCTTGAATTTGGATATGATTACGTCATCCAGCGCCATAGTTAAGAACGGGGTTCCCATTGGTGTTACTACTACTGATATAAATCTGGACGTGTTAGCGGAAGCTGTTTCCAAAATTAAGGTCGGACAAACCGGATACGCATTTATAATTACCAAACAAGGATTTTATATGGCCCATAGAGATGCAAAGAAGAACTTAAAGGCCAAAATTACGGACGAAAAAGATGCAAACCTGAAAAATCTGGGAAATACTATAGTAAATGATACTAAATCGGGAATCCTTACCACAGTAATTGATGGGGTCAACCAGTATGCAGTTTATGCCCCAATCGGAGATACAGGTTTAAAGCTGGTAATGTTTATGCCCACCAACGAAACAACCTCTGGCTTTAATTTAACCGCTTTTTTTGTAAAAAACGCCGGGTTATTTATTGTGGCTATAGCAGTTTATGGTATTTTACTGTCAATCCTGATTAAAAAGAAAGTAATTCAACCTTTGAAAAACCTGAGTAATGAAGCTGAAAGGATTGCCGGTGGAGACCTGACCAATCTAACATCGGAAGAGACAGGCCGGAAGGATGAGATAGGCATTTTAAGAAAATCCTTTAACACCATGGTTGGGCAACTTCGTCAGCTCATCTTACATATTAACCAGTCTGCAGATAATATAGCTTCCACAAGCCAAATATTGGCCGTAAATTCTAATGAAACGGAGAAATCTACGCAGCAGGTGGCTAATGCAATTCAGGAGGTAGCCAAAGGCACCTTGGAACAGACCAAGTTAATTACGGAAACAATGAAAGATGTGGCCCAGCTTGATAAGATACTGGAAGGATTGGCGGCAGGGTCCCAGGAACAAATTAGAAATATAAAGGGGACAAATGATTTTGTCAATCAGATGACCGCTTCAATCGACGAAGTCACGTCCTGCGCGCATGCTGTTGCCAAGTCGGCAGAAAAAACCAAAGAAGCGGCTGAAAAAGGAGATCACGCTGTTAAATTGACTACTGAGGGCATGGACAGTATTAAGGAAAAGACCTTCGAAGCCTCCAGTAAAATAAAAGAATTAGGGGAGCATTCGCAACATATTGGAGAAATAATTCAGGTTATTGATGATATAGCGGAACAAACCAACCTTTTGGCCTTAAATGCAGCCATTGAGGCGGCCCGGGCGGGGGAACACGGCAAAGGTTTTGCGGTAGTTGCCGACGAAGTAAGGAAACTGGCTGAAAGAAGCGGGAATGCTACCAAAGAAATTGCTAAATTAATCACGGATATTCAAAAACTGACGGCGGCCTCAGTATCTGCTATGGAGCAGGGAACGGTAGAAGTAGAACGCGGAGTTGGTTTGGCATCTGATGCCCGGAAAGCTTTGCAAGAAATTCTGCAAACTGTTATAGATACATATCAGCAGACCCAGAAAATATTGGTAGCCGCTGAACAAATGTCGACCAGCAGCCAGAAGGTCGTAAATGCCGTTAATAATGTCAGCACTGTAAACGAGGAGGCTTCAACGGCTATAGCAAGTGTTTCTGAAACAAGTCACCAGGTGGCTCAGGTTATGGAAAATATTGTGGCCATCACAGAAGAAAGTTCGGCTGCTGCCGAAGAGGTTACCGCCTCTACCGAAGAAATGACTGCTTCTGCCGGCGAACTTTCCACCGTAGCGGAAAAGCTGGCGGGAATGTCCGATGAACTTAAAAGACTGATAACGAAGTTCAAATTTTAACTGCATCAGGGAGATGATTTGGTGCGGCTGGATAAGTTTCTAAAGATATCCCGGATTATAAAACGCCGGACGTTGGCCAAGGAAGTATGTGACAGCGGGCGGGCCAAGGTAAACGAACGTTTGGCCAAACCCGGTACCGATGTTAAACCGGGAGATATCTTGGACTTGGATTTTGGCGCCAAAAGAATAAAGGTGGAAATTTTGGATACCCCTGAAAACGTCAGGGCATACCAGGCCAAAGAAATTTACAAGGTTCTCGAGGAAATCAGAATAATTCAATAGCTTTTTGGCGCCTACTTACCTATACCTAAAAATTTTTGTCATATCTTTCCACTTATAAAATCCCCACTCCAGAAAACAATAATTCAGTAAAAATACTGAATACTGGAGGGGTTTTATGAAACTGCCGAAAAATAAAAAAGGTTTATGTTTAGTTTTAGGCATTATAATTACTCTGCTTTTTTCCGGCTGTCCGCCAAAAGCTAAAAAACCCTTTGAACCTAAAAAAGTGGGCAAGGAACCGACAATTACGCTATATATAAATGAAACCGGCGAAAGGAAACGAATCCCCATAGAAGAATATATCCAGGGGGTAGTGGCAGCTGAAATGGATACATCCTGGCCGGTTAATGCCCTTGCCGCCCAGGCCATTTTAGCCAGAACCTTCACCATGAAACAGATAAAAACGAAAGGCGGGGTACCGCAGCATAAAGCTGATGCTTCTACCAGCGTGGAGGAATTCCAGGCCTATGATGCAAGCAAGATCAATGATAATGTAAGAAAAGCGGTGGCAATGACGAGAGGTGAAGTAATCAGGTATAAAGGAGAATATATCAATGCCTGGTTCAGCGCCTGTGACGGGGGAGAATCAGCTTCCGCCGCTGAAGGATTGGCCTATCATAAAGAAAAAACTCCATATATAAAGGCCGGCGTAAAAGACGGTTGTATAAATATCACCGTCCCAGAAAATAAATCATGGACTATCCGGTTCCCTTTAGCGTCAGTAAGGGGGGCAGTAAAAGAAGTTACCGGGAAAGACCCGGGCCCGCTGAACAGCAGTAATGTAAAAATTATCAAATGGGGGCCGTCAGGGCGGGCTGAGTCTCTCAGGATAGGTAATACAGTGGTCAGTGGCCCTGCGCTTCGTTTGGCCTTGGGTAACGATAAAATGAGGTCTATTTTCCTGAACAAATTCACAGTAGAGGGTAATAACCTGGTAGTTTCCGGCAAGGGTTATGGCCACGGTGTCGGTATGTGCCAGTGGGGGGCCAGGAAATTTGCCGAGCAGGGTAAAAGCCCGGAAGATATTATCAGGTTTTACTTCCGGGACATAACTATTGATAAAATGTGGAAGTAGGAGTACCTAAAAGAGCATGTTATTTGAATAACATGCTCTTTTAGCGTTTTTTGGGTATAATTGTGGACGCCGCAGCATAATTATGGAAGTAGTTTAGAAATGCTGTGGGGAGGTTTTCGGATGAACGCCGACAGAGGAACTAAATACCAAATGACGATGATCAACAGAGAACAGCTTGTGGTCGAAGGAGTAGAGCACGTGGCCAGTTTTGACGAAGAAGAAATTGTATTGGATACCAAAATGGGCCAACTGCTGCTGAAAGGGCAGAACCTGCATATAACCCAGTTAAACTTAGATGAAGGAAGGCTGGAAGTAGCTGGGTTGATTAAATCGGTGGATTACGATGAAGAAAAGGCTGGCCGCAGCCGCGGGTGGAGTAAAGGCCTTTTGGACCGGATTTTAAAGTAAAAAGTTATGGCTTAGAGCATAAAAATTTGAAAGGGTGGAGAAATGCAGAATCTTTCAACCCAATTATTCGCTTTCGGAGTCACTGTTTGTGGGGGCTTTTTGTTAGGGTTATTGTTTGATTTTTACAGAGTGGCCCGGGGGGTAATCAGGCCCAAAAAGATAATTACTCATTTGGGAGACCTGATATTTTGGATAATTAGCACGTTTATTATTTTCCTTTTTCTGCTGTTGGGAAACTGGGGAGAAATACGGCTATATGTTTTTATTGGATTGCTGCTGGGTAGTACCATATATCTGAAAATATTCAGTTCAAGGGTCATTAAAACTATCCTCCTGATAATTAAGGCAATAAGAACCATAAAACTAGAAATAGTTAAAGTGGTTCTTTTTTTGTACCGGATAGTCGGTTACCCAGTAAATTTAATTAGGAGAGTAGTGCTTATACCTGTAGGATTAATTGGTTCTCTTCTAATTTCTATAAAAACAGGTATCCGGCGTATTTTATCCAGACTGACGATTAAAGGTGAAAAAAAGGATCCCCCTCCGTAAAAATTTTATTAAGTTTACTAAATTTTATATAACCAGGCAGGAAAAATTAGCTAAATGTAGAATAACAAACGCTAATACTAAACTTGTACAAATCTTGTACTAAAATTATACACATATTGTGGACAAACTGTGGATAAATAAATATAGCTAGTCGATAACTTGTCGATAACCTGTCGATAACCGGGTCGGCTGGAATAGGTGAGTTTATGCAAATTGAAATAAGAGGCGCCGAAAAGTTAAGCTTTAGAGAACGGCAAGTTGTTACTTTAAAAGAGATGGGCTACTCGAATGAAAAGATTGGGGCTAAATTGGGTCTGACCAGTAGTACAGTGGCCACTCTTTTGAACCGTGCCAGGAATAAAGGTTATCAGGTAGTTATTGTTATTCCGGGGGATTCATTGGGGCTTTTTGGTTCTGATGAAGAGGAGAGTGAAGCTTAATGGTATTATCGGCAAAAGCAAAAAGACAGGCCAGGGTAGTAAGTTTGCCCGTACACAACCCGCCTCTGAAAAAGAAGAAAAAACATTTTAAACTTGGTGGGCCGGGAATAGTATTAATGATTACTTTGGGTTTTGCCGTTTACTCTTTTGGCGGACAAATGGCCGAAACTTATAATGTCCAGCGGGAAGTAAAAGAGATTCAGCAGGAAATGGAACAATTGAAAAAGAAAAATGAGGAGTTGAAAAAACAGATTAATAAATTGGAATCTCAATCCTGGGTAGAACATGCGGCAAGAGAAAAGCTGGGTTTGGTAAAACCGGGTGAAAAGCTTATTCTGGAGGTAAAACCCAAGGATATGAAACAGATAACAGAAGAAGAAAGAAAAAATATTGAAGTTCATTAAAAAGTCATCTTGACTAAGGTTCAACTTGAGTTTATAATTCTACTATATGTGTGGAGTATGGTTACTCGATGACTGCTTTTTTAACTGTTGTTATAACTTAAGGAGGCATTGCGTATTAATGGCCATCGAGGTTGGTAGCATTTTAGAAGGAGTTGTAACGGGCATTACTAACTTTGGAGCTTTTGTGGAACTACCCGGAGGAGAAACGGGCCTGGTGCACATTTCCGAAGTGGCCGAGGCTTACGTTAAGGATGTCAAGGATTATCTTAAAGACAAAGACAAAGTGAAAGTTAAGGTTATTGCCATTGAAAACGGAAAGATCGGTTTGTCCATCAAACAGGCCAATCCCAAGCCAAAGCATGAAAAACGATACAGCGCGTCTTTTGAAGATATGATTACCAAATTTATGAAGGATAGCGATGAACGGCAGCAGGACCTTAGGCGCAGCCTTGACTCCAAAAGGGGTGGCCGTGGCAGGAGAAGATAAGAAGCATCCGCAAGGATGCTTTTATATTTTGGCGATTTTTGCGGGGGTGTTTTCTTTTGAAATTAGGGGTTATTGACATTGGAACCAATTCTGTACGCATGTTAATAGTAACAAAAGAACAGGAACTGCTGGTCAGAGGGTCCTACCTGGTTACTACCCGCATGGGCCAGGGGATGGCGGCTTCTACCTGCTTGCAGGAGGAAGCAATTGTCAGGACCGTCAAGGCGCTGCGGGAATTTCAAGATATTTGCTCCGGACAGGGCGTAGAAAAAGTTATTTTAATAGCTACAAGCGCTGTCAGAGAAGCTTCCAACAAAGAGTATTTCCTGGATAAAGTGAAAAGGGAACTGGGATGGCAAATCAGAGTAATTTCCGGTGAAGAAGAGGCTCGCCTGGGGTACCTGGGGGTAGTTAAAGGACTGCCACAAAAACTAGCACATCCCCTGGTTATCGACATCGGCGGCGGGAGTACGGAACTTATCTGGGAATCGCAGAACGGGGTTAATTATACCAGTTCCAAGGTCGGAGCCGTACGTATGACAGAAATGAAGAGTACGAAAGGTGTGATATATAGAATTTTACAGCCAGTTTTAGACAAAGTAAAAGAGGACTTACCTTCCAATACTGTGGGTATAGGGGGGACAGCTACTACTTTGGCGGCTATAGACCAGAAACTGGCCGTTTATTCTCCGGAAAAGGTCCACGGATACCGGCTGTCTTTGGAAAGAATAACAGAAATTGGGGAGTGGCTAGCTGCTATGGACTTGCATGCCAGACGGCAGGTAAAAGGTCTACAGCCCGAAAGAGCGGATATTATTTTGGCCGGTATCGCTATTTTGGAGGTTATATTGTCTGAACTCCGACTTCCGGAAATTGTTATTAGTGAAACCGATATAATGTACGGGTTGGCATATGATTACTTTTATTCCGACCCTTAGAACTATCCAACTAACCTCAAAATTTGGCTGGTCCTTGGCAGTATCAAAATGGAGTCGGACTTGTACTTTTTTATAAAGATTGTTAAGATTTATGTTTTCCGTGCATATATTTAAAAAAGGATTAAGTAGGTAAGGGATTCACCTTGATAAAGGAGGATGTTCATGAGGGGCCTCCCTGAATCCAGGTTCAGCCAATACATCAGTATCTTGAAAAGGAAACGAGAGGGGGCTGCTGTAAGCCGCCGGAGGAAGCCGCAGGGCTATGTACAGATTGACGTTTCCGGCAATCGGGGAAGGCTGTCGGTGCAGTTAAAAAATCTGAAATCAGAACAGGTGGGAGAAGATTTCCCCAAATTATATGAGCTATGGCTCCATTCTATTGGCAGGGGCCGGCGAAAACCAGTTAAAATTGGTACGTTGCAGGTGGATAGCCAGGGTGACGGAGAAGGCTGCTGGGAGTTTAACGCCGAAAACGTCAAAGGAACTGGGTTAAAGATCGATGCTTTTTCGCAGGTGCTGTTGGTAAGTGTGGGGAACGCTGCCAAAGACAGGCAAATAATATTGGCTGGGGATTTGGAACTGCATATAGCAGAGTCTTTTGACGGACTGAACATAGAAAAAGTGGAGCCCTTCGGAACCGCCATGCCAAACCATCATTGGTGGAAGTTTTATCCCAGCCATTTTTTTAATGAAGGAGAAGCTGAAGAGGCATATAAACCGAAAGCCGATAACCCGGGTAAGAAAACTGAAAAGCCTTTTTACCCACCGGGGTTGGAGACAGGTCCGGTTTTCCGGGGCCACCAGCTAATTGGGCTGCATTACGATGCGGACGGGACAGTAGACTACCTGGTGCACGGTATACCAGGCAGGTTCTGTGCGGAGGACCAACCAGACGGGGGGAGCAGCGGATATGTTTACTGGCAGCCGCTCCCGGGCCAGAAATATGAAAAAGGCCATTATGGTTACTGGTTGGTACATATAGACCCTGAAAGCGGGGAGGTGGTTTTTCCGAAAAAACAAACAATCCCGCCGGACAAACAAGAGACCGGCAAAAATGAAGAAGGGAGCTGAAAATTTAAGGCGTCAGGGCGATTATACCTGGCGCCTGCTTTAATTGCCGGTGATTATTTTTCTATGTTATCAATTAATAATTGGGCTTCGTGTAAAAGCTTTTGAACCTGTGCCGGGCAACTGGCTTCGGCGTATAGCCTTAACAGGGGTTCGGTGCCTGAAAACCTGAAGAGCAGCCAGCCCTTATCAGCAAAACAGAATTTAATACCGTCCAAGGTTTTTATTTCCGTAACTGCCAAACCGGCTATCGTTTCAGGGGGATTGTTCAATACTGCATCATTGAACCTGGCTTTAGCCTGGGGAGTTACCGGCACGTCCCTGCGGTCGTAATAATAGGACCCGATATGGTTAAAAAGAGTTTGTAACAATTGTTCCGGGAGTTGGCCTGTTTCGGCTATGTATTCCAAGAGCAGCAAACCGCAAAGTATTCCATCGCGTTCCGGTAAATGACCTTTAATGCCGATACCTCCACTTTCTTCTCCGCCAATTAATATATCTTTCGATAAAAATAAATCACAGATATATTTAAAGCCGATTGGGGTTTCGTGTACAGCCAGGCCATATGATGCAGCCAATAAATCAATCATGCCGGATGTAGAGAAGGTCTTCACTACAGCTCCCTTAAGATTCTTAAACTCAACCAGGTATTTTAGTAACAAAGCAAATATTTGATGGGAGTTCATAAACATTCCGTTGGAACAAATTACACCCAATCTGTCCCCATCACCGTCCAGCGCCAGACCGGAAGTATAGCCTTGTGAGCTGACCAGGTTGGACAATTCCCCGAGGTTTTTAGAGATAGGTTCAGGATTTATTCCTCCAAAAGAAGGGTTGATTTCACTGTGGATCTCCTGCACCAGGGTGGGGCAGGCTGCGAAAATCTGTTGGAAATAACCCTGTGCCGAACCGTACATAGGGTCAACGGCAAACGTTATTCCGGAGTTTATAATTTTATTAATATCTACAAGGGTCATGAGGTGATTTATATATTTTTCTTCAGGGTTAAAGGTTTCAATATTAGAGGTATTTGCAGGGGCCCGGCTAATCACGCGGGCTGAAAGCTTATCTTCTATGGCGGCTACTGTTTCCGGCAAAGCCGAGCCTCCGTAAGGACCTTTGAACTTGATGCCGTTATAAACGGGTGGGTTGTGACTGGCAGTAACCATTACGCCGCCTGCTGCTCCCAGTTCCCTGGTTGCAAAAGAAAGAACAGGCGAGGTAACGGGTTTTTCCGCCAACAGCACCTTTATCCCGTTCCCTGCCAGTACCTGGGCTATTTCCCTGGCAAAAATATCGGACATAAACCGAGTATCATAGCCTATTACGCACAAAGGTTGCGTGTGCCGGGAAAGCAGGTAATCTGCCAGCGCCTGGGCAACCAGGGAAACATTGACAGCAGTAAAATCGTATCCAATTACTCCCCGCCATCCATCGGTGCCAAATTTAATTTCCATAGGTTAGCCTCCTTGACTAGTCGGTTTTTCTTTCGCTTTTGCATGTTGAGGGCTTCCCCCTAAGGGAATGTGCCTCGGTGCGTGTACTATGGTGATACTGTTTAATATTACTTCCCAACTGGTTTTTTTTCCTGCTTCTTCGGTTACTTTCCGAAATTCGGCCCGGGGAACAAATATGGAAACTTCATGCGGCACAACGGATTTATAATTCCTTTCCAGACTGATTTCTAAACAGGGTAGAGTAACTGTTGCCTTATCCTTGTTTGTTGCGGAAGGCCCAGCCCTATCATAACTGCGTATAGGGCGGGATGCCAGTTTTTGCAGCCAGGTGAAAAGTCCCATTTATGATTCCTCCTTTGTGGCTGTTTCATTATATGTATGAAGCAAACGAGAAGGTATTGGATTGCTTTGAACCGTTCTGTGTTTGCAGGGATTTGACAGGCACGTATTTTTATGGAAAAAAATATATTAGTAATAAACTGAGTAGATGAAACGACCAAGCGGAATTGAAAGGAAGGTGGATATGGAAAATAGTACACGACCGGGTTACTCCTTTCGTAGAATTTTCCTGACGAGCCCCGAAGCTAAGACCGCAGGTTCGGCGCCGGAAGGAAAACTGGATGTTCACTTAGATGGAGTGACGGGGGAAATTATATATCGAACCTACAACAGGAATGGTATGATATTGGAACGGTGGCTGGCCGTGCAGACTTTGGAAGGCGAAGAGGAACTGGTAGGAAAACTACAACCGGGAAAGAGAGGTCAGGGTGTTTATTATTTAAAAACAGATAAAGTTGACCTGTTTCAGAAAAAGATTCAGGTAAAAGTTCTTGGAAGAAACCGCTTTCAAAGGCGGGCAGGAAAATTTCAACTTCTTCATTATGGGGTGAGCAACGAGAAAACCGCCCTTGAAGAAAGGCCGGGAGATTACTTGTGGAAAACTGATATCAAAGACTTTCCTGTGCTTTTAAACGAGATGATGCAAAAAGTTGAAGCTCTCACAGAAAAAGTGCAAGTTTTGCAAAAAAAAAGAGCCTTGCAAAGCAGGTCGGCAGCTATAAGAAGGGTGGAGCCGTTTACACCGTCTCTCCCCAATTATAAGTGGTGGCAAATCAGTATTTAAAAAGGAGGAATCTTTTTTGGCCTATCCGCTGAAGCAGCCGTTTCCCCGTATTCCTCTGACGTTAAGAGTTCCTGACAATTTACCTGGTATAAAAGAAATTGCAAGTTTTTCCGTGGAGCCCACTTTAAGTTCGGTGGTCTATCATAAGGAGGAAATTGAAATAGAAGGGACTTACCGGATTTGCCTGAACTATTGTGGGGCCGATGTAGACAGTCCGATGAGCTTGAACGAAGACGAACGGGTTTCTTCTTGCTGTTTCTTTGAAAGTTTGCAATTTTTAAACGGAGGTTTTCTTGAGGAGTGCGAGGAAAAGCAAAAGCTTGACCGAAATAGCGAGACCGGCTGGGAATACAGTTGGTCATGGGAAGATTCGATTCACACCTTTGTGCAGACTGACCGGGGCAACTACAGTTCCATGCCGTTGATTTTAAAAGTGCACGATTGTGAGTTGAAAGCTGTCAACGAGCGGACTGTTAAAGGCTTTCTTGTGTTAATGCTTGATGCCCGGTCTGCCTCTGAAATGACAGCAAAAGACACAAAGTGGCAACATGGCAATACGGGCCCGTTATATTAGGGCCTTTTTTGATGCCTGGGTGAGAGAAAAATTGTATCTTGTCGAAACAATTTTTTTTTGTTTCTACCAATGCTGACAAGCTTCTGCAGCAACCTTTTGTATAATAATAGAAAAAGTACATCAGGTGGGAACCATGGAAAAAATAGATATTTACCCTTTCCAAAGGGCAGATAACAAAAAGTCTGTAAACAAGCCCCTTAAAATTTCAGTACCATCGTTGAAGGTATTTGCGAACAGGGCCCGGTATCTCTGTTCTGTGGAAACCCTGCCTATTATTATTATGGCTTTCTTGTGCGGTCGTACCCTTTTATTTGGAGAATTGTCTCCCTTTGGTATCGCTTTTGCGGCCGGTATTACCGCTGTGTTCCCTGAATACGGGCTCTTGAGCGCTATCCTGGCCCTGGCAGGTTACACAACTGTATTACAGGGCAGTAACCTGGCGGCCACCTTCGGGGCTACGGCATTAATTTACCTTTTGTTGGGAAAATACCACCTGAGGTTCCGCCAGTTGCGGTACGGTCCTTCAGCGGTAGTCCTGGGCCTCACAACCATAATCAAAACAGGTGTTTTTGCCTACCAAGGGGCCGATTTATACAGGTATTTAACCATATTTTTTGAGGCTGCTCTGGCCGCAGGTTTAACTTATATATTTTTTAGGGCAGCTCCGTTACTGAAATTGAAAACGGTGCGGACTTTTAAGCGGGAAGAACGGCTCTTTATTGTTTGCGCATTGGTAGGTATTCTGGCAGGTCTCAACGGATGGCAGGCGGCCTATGTAAATGTGCAGAGGGCCTTTAGTTCTTTCATTGTTCTGGTGGCTGTTTTTATCGGTGGGCCGGGGTGGGGCGCCGCAGCAGGTACATTGGCCGGCGCCGTTCCCAGTTTAACGTCCCTGGTTGTGCCGGGCTTAATGGGGTATTATGCTTTTTCCGGGCTATTAGCGGGAATTTTTCGCCATTTTGGCCGCATTGGCATTGCCCTGGGTTTTTTGCTGGGAAACATACTTTTATCTGTATATTTTAATGGACCTGCTTCCATAACATCTGCTTTGGCCGAAGGTTTAGCGGCGGTAGCCTTGCTTTTGGTTTTCCCCGTTAAAGGGTTGCACCGGCTGCGTACTATTGCCCGGGTAAGTTTTGGGGAACCGGTGAAAAGCGCCAGGGACCAACGTATTAGAAATTACAGCGCGCGGAAAATAAGAGATTTTGGCCGGGTGTTTTCCGAAGTTGCCAAGACTATCGAACAGGTATCCAGTGACCTGCAAACCTCCGGTGAAGATGATTTGCAGCAGTTATTTAACGGAATTACCGGAAAAGTTTGTGCTGATTGCTCCCTTTACCGAATTTGCTGGGAATCGGAGTTTTATAAAACTTACAAAAATATAATGGATTTGCTGGCTGTTTTGGAGTTAAAGTCCAGGGTGACTGAAGAACACATACCCACGGACTTGCAAAAGAGGTGTATCCGGCTTAAGGAACTGGCTATAACCATCAATTGCCTGTATGAAAACTATAAAACCAACCATTATTGGAAACGAAAAATGGCGGAGAGCAGAGAAGTTGTATCGGGCCAACTGCAAGGTATAGCCACCATTTTAAGCAACCTGGCGAATGAAGTGCGGCTGGACGTACAGATGCAGGAAGACATTGAAGCTATTTTAAAGAGTGAATTAGCTAAGAGCGGACAGTCGGTGATGGATTTAACAGTTGTTTCCCTTGGGGACGGCCGGCTGGAAGTTAATGTATGGTGCCCTTCCTGTGGCGGCAAGATGCATTGTTCAAAAAAAATTAACCCTATTATTTCTAAAATATTGGGCCAGCGTATGACAGTATTCAATAACAACTATTGCGCCAGGAAAACGGGAGAGTCAATTTGCGAGTTTAAACTGCACCCGGCCAGAACATTTGATGTCAATATTGGTATGGCCAAAGCGGCTAAGAACGGCGGCATCGTTTCCGGCGATAACTGTTCGACGGTTGAATTACGGGATGGCAAATTGGCGCTCGTGTTAAGCGACGGTATGGGAGTAGGCGCAAAAGCCGCCATGGAGAGCAGCGCCACTATAGATCTCTTGGAACAGTTATTGGAAACGGGGTTCGATAAAAATCTGGCGGTGAAAACTGTAAACTCCATATTGGTGCTCAGAACACCGGAAGAGACTTTTTCCACAGTTGACCTGGCGATTTTGGACCAGTATACGGGTAAAGCAGAGTTTATAAAAATCGGCGCGGCGCCAAGTTTCATAAAGAGAGCTGACCGGGTAGATGTGGTCAGGCACTCCTCCTTGCCGATAGGTATTTTAAATAACATTGAAGTAGAATGTATTGAACATCATTTGCAACCCGGGGAGGTGGTAATAATGGTTTCCGATGGTATTCTTGATTCTCATAAAGACAGCGCCAATAAAGAAGAATGGATAGTGACCCTTGTGCAGTCTGTTATTACCACCGACCCCCAGAATATTGCAGACCTGATTTTAAACCGGGCCATAAAAAATGCCGGCGGGTTAAGTGATGATGATATGACTGTTCTGGTAGCCGAGGTTGCCGCCGGACCCGTTCAGTGAACTGCAGCAAATTTTTGAAAGGTGCAAACCACCGGACGATTGAGTGGTTTGCACCTTTTTTACCGTATACGCAACCAAAATATGGGAAAAATAGACATAGCAAGAATTTTGGAGGAACAAAAGTGGACAGTATTCTTAAGCCCGGTGATATAGTTAGAGGCCGGTGGACGGGAAACAGATTTATCGTTAAAGCCATTATAGAAGTAAATACGAAGTGGGAATTGTACAAGGTACAGGCATTGCCAACGGGTCTTTTTTTTGCCCTGAAAGTTTCTGGCTTTATACCTGATCTTTCCTATGAATTCAAGATAATCCGGGATTTAAACAAGAAGGAAAATATCCGGCAAACAGGGCTTATCCCTCAAGTTTATATTCTGGACGATTTTTTGCTGGCGAAAAGGCATTACCGGTTTTATGTCATGGACGTGCCTTGCGGCGAAAGACTTTGCAGTTTACTGCCCTTTTTGCGGGAGCGGGAGATGGGCTGGCTTTTTTACCAATTAAGTTCTTTTTTGCATAAACTACAATCTGCCGGATGGGAATTTACAAACCTGCACCCGGCCAGTATATTTGTTGACTCCGGGCAGGCAAAATTAGTAGTTGTGGATTTTACAGAATTGCAGCCATGTAAGAACCTGGCGAGATTGGAAAATGAACAAACCAGGTGGCTGTTGAACTATGATTCCGGCAAAGACGGGCTGAAACAGGATACGTCCCTGGAAACTGCGAAGACTCAAATTGTTGTCAATGCTGTTGGGATTTTTTCCTTTTTACTTTTTCTCGGTAGTATAATATACACTTATTTTTAGATTTTTACGTGATTTTCGGCCTTTACGTAGGCAGGAAAAACCTTTATGGTGTCGAAATTCAATGGATGTATCAGAACACGGTTAACTTAAAGGATGATCTGGGGATGAGGAGTATTCCGGATGTACGAAAAGGTAAAAGCCACTGTTATCAAATACAAAATGCTTGAGCCCGGTGACAAAGTTGTGGTTGGTGTTTCCGGCGGCCCCGATTCTGTGGCTTTGGCTCATATATTGACCCGGCTGGCAAAAGAATTCGGGTTGACCATACATATCGGCCACCTCAACCACATGTTTCGGGGTAAGGAGGCTGAGCTTGATGCGAACAGTGTGGCCCGCCTGGCGGAGAAGCTTGGTTTACCCTGTACGGTAGAAAGGATAGATGTGCCGGCTTACCTGTCGGAACACCGCGTTTCCGCCCAGGCGGGGGCCCGGTATATACGTTACGCTTTTTTTGAAAAACTTGCGGATGAGGTAGGCGCCAATCGGATAGCCACCGGGCATCATGCCGATGATCAGGCGGAAACGGTTTTAATGAATTTTCTCCGGGGGAGCGGGGTATCGGGGTTAACGGGCATACCGCCTGTAAGACAAGGTAAATACATCAGGCCGTTGATAGAAGTTTCCCGGCAGGAAATAGAAAACTATTGCCGGTATTTTGACTTGCCGGTACGGTTCGATGCTTCCAACGCGAAAAATATTTACCTGCGCAATAGGGTTAGAAATCAGCTTATTCCTTTCTTGCAAAAGGAATTTAATCCGAAAATTGTGCAAACTATAGCCCGCTTCAGCGAGATTGCCCGGGATGATAATGAATTTATTTGCCGGGAAGCAGAAAAAGCATGGCAATTGCTTGGTGTGGGGGAAAGAACTGAAGAAATCCGGTTTGAACTTGATAGGTTTTGGGAATGGCCCAGGGCTGTTCAGAGAAGAATACTGATAAAGGCGTGGGAAGCCGTAACGGGTTCCGCGCGGGACATCATGTACACAAATATTGAAAACTTGCTGGAGTTTTTAAAGACCGGGCCTGCTTCGGGTTACATCGAATTGCCCAAAGGTGTTGTGGCCCAAAAAACCTATAATTCGGCAATTATTACCGCCAAATATGAGCCCGCGCAAATCGAATATGACCACGAACTTAAAGTACCCGGCCGGACGATAATTCCTGAAGCAGGGTTGACAATTATCACGGATGTCAAACAAATTGCCGCATACAACATGGACGCAAAAGCCCATGGAATTGATAAGGGTTTAAAGGCCCATGCAGTTGATTATGACAGGCTGCATGGCGACGTGCGGGTGAGGAACCGGCGACCGGGTGACAGGTTTCAGCCCCTGGGCATGAAAGGTACCAAAAAGCTGAAGGATTTTTTTATTGATTTGAAAATTCCTGTTGCAGAGAGGGACAGGTATCCCGTAATTACAGCGGGCGACGATATTGTATGCGTAGGTCGTCTGCGGATTGACGAAAGATGGAAGATAACGGAGTCTACCCGAACAGTATTAATTATAAAAATTATTGATGAAATGGATTCATAAAATTGAAATGGCTGAAAAATTATGCTAAAATTATTAGGTATCGTGTCCCCTTGACTGTATCGGCCGAGAGGAGTGAACTTGTTGAACAGGATTTTCAAGAACCTTAGTATATATCTGCTTATAGTGGTACTTGCTGTAGCCATCATCAAGTATACACAACCAACGCAAGATGAGATCAAAGAGCTCACCAACGACCAGCTTTACACGGAGATTGCCCGTGGCAATATTCTGACTGCAGAAATTCAGTCCGAGGAGGAAATAGCCCGTGTTAAGGGCAAGCTGGCCAAAGATAACAAAAAAGAGTATTCTTCCACCGTTTCGGTTTTTGAAGTTCCGGAACTAACGAAGCTTCTTAGAGATAAAGGAATTTCTGTAAAGGTAATTCCAGCTCCCAAACCCCCCTGGTGGTCCAGTCTGTTTATTAATTTTTTACCTATCCTGCTGGTTATCGGTTTGATTTTTTTTATGCTGAACCAAACCCAGGGCGGAGGCAACCGGGTTATGTCTTTTGGGAAAAGCCGGGCCCGTTTACATACTGATGAGAAAAAACGGGTGACTTTTGACGACGTGGCAGGCGCTGACGAGGTTAAGGAAGAACTGCAGGAAGTGGTTGAATTTTTAAAATACCCCAAGAAGTTTAACGAATTAGGGGCTAAGATTCCTAAAGGAGTATTATTGTACGGCCCGCCCGGTACCGGCAAGACATTATTGGCCAGGGCTGTTGCCGGCGAGGCCGGAGTGCCTTTTTTCACCATCAGTGGTTCTGATTTTGTGGAAATGTTCGTTGGTGTGGGCGCTTCCCGTGTTCGGGATTTGTTTGAACAGGCCAAAAAAAACGCTCCCTGTATAGTATTTATTGACGAAATTGACGCTGTAGGCCGGCAAAGAGGCGCAGGCCTGGGAGGCGGCCACGACGAAAGAGAACAAACTCTTAACCAGTTGTTGGTTGAGATGGACGGCTTTAGTCCCAACGAAGGAATTATAATTATTGCGGCTACTAACAGGCCCGACATCCTGGACCCGGCGCTCTTAAGACCGGGACGTTTTGATAGGCAGATTGTGGTTGACTCCCCTGATGTTAAGGGCCGGGAAGAAATACTGCAGGTGCATGTAAGGGGTAAACCCCTGGATGAAAGTGTTAACCTCGGCGTTCTGGCCAGAAGAACGCCAGGTTTTACCGGAGCCGACCTGGCTAACCTTGTGAACGAGGCTGCCCTGCTTTCCGCAAGGCGCAATAAAAAGAAAATAGGGATGGAAGAACTGGAGGATTCCATCGAAAGGGTAGTGGCAGGTCCTGAGAAGAAATCCAAAGTTATTAGCGATAAAGAGAAAAAACTGGTTGCTTTTCACGAAGCCGGCCATGCACTGGTTGGTTACCTGCTGCCCAATACAGACCCTGTGCATAAAGTATCGATTATTCCAAGGGGAAGAGCCGGCGGTTATACACTGTTGCTCCCCAAGGAAGACCGTTACTACATGACTAAATCCCAGTTGCTTGACCAGATTGCTATGCTTTTGGCCGGTAGAGTGGCTGAAGAACTGGTTCTGCACGAAATCAGTACCGGCGCCCAAAACGATTTGGAAAGGGCTACGGAAATAGCACGTAGAATGATCATGGAATTGGGAATGAGCGAGGAAATAGGTCCATTGACTTTGGGCAGGCGCCAGGAACAGGTTTTCCTGGGCCGGGATATCGCCAGAGACCGTAATTACAGTGAAGAAATTGCTTTCAAAATTGATAAAGAGGTACGGCATATTATTGAGGACTGCTATGAAAAAGCCAAGAAGATTATCATGGCAAACATGGATAAGCTGCATTTGATTGCCAATACTCTCATCGAAAAAGAAACGCTGGATGCAGAAGAGTTTGCCAACCTGATAGAGGGTAAAAACATTAACGGCACGCCCAAAGTCGAAGATAAGGCCGTTCCTCCGGCGGAAGATGAAAAAAATGCCTTCAATTCGATTGAGAAAACCGAAGAACCTGCTGATAAGTTGCCGCCGGACAGAACGGAGTAAGAAAATTGATACCCGGGAGGAGATCAGATTATGGAAAGAACCTATGTAATGATTAAACCTGATGGAGTTCAGCGCAATTTAATTGGCGAGATTATTACCCGTTTCGAGAGGAAAGGCTTAAAGATTGTGGGCCTTAAAATGCTGCAGATGGACCGGGCCATGGCTGAAAAACATTATGCCGAACATACAGGAAAACCTTTCTTTGAAGGGTTAGTAAGTTACATTACTTCCGGCCCGGTAGTGGCTATGGTTTTAGAGGGAAAAGACGTCGTGGCTACTGCCCGTGCCATGAATGGGGCAACCAACCCAGCCAATGCCGGACCTGGGACGATTCGCGGCGACTATGCCATTGAAGTGGGGCGCAATGTAATTCATGCGTCAGATTCAATAGATAGCGCCAACAGGGAAATCGCCATTTACTTTACCGAGAGCGAATTATGTGAATATAAAAAGGTGCTTGATGATTGGATTTACGAGTAAATATAGAGCAGGCAAATGCCTGCTTTTTTAATTGAGCTTATCTACTTGTTTTTGAATTTTTTCATTCCGAAGGAATTTTTTTGCTTATTTTTGTAGAACGCTAAAGGGAAGGCAGGAAAAATATTAATTTTAACGAAGTCTATGTATTACCATTTGAAAAAAAGAGGGGGGTGATAAAATGGACATCAACCTGCAAACGGGTATCAAAGGGGAAAGTAAGGTTGTGGTATCGGAAAACAATACGGCTATTGCTTATGGGAGCGGAGGGGTAGAAGTATTTGCCACTCCTGCCATGATAGCGCTCATGGAAAATGCAGCCCTTAATTCAGTAGAAAAATTCCTGCCTCCTGGTCATACCACTGTGGGGATCAATATTCAGTCAACTCATTTGGCGGCTACACCGGTTGGTATGGAAGTTGTTGCAAGGTCGGAACTGATTCGGATAGAAGGCAAGAAACTGGTTTTTAAAGTAGAAGCCTATGATGAAAAAGATAAAATCGGGGAAGGAATACACGAACGATTTATCATTAACCGGGAAAAATTTATGGCCAAGTGCGAAGGTAAAAAGCAAAGCGGATAAATTCTGATGATTAAAAAGGGGACAAAAGGCATATTATTTATAGGGCTGTAGATATAAAAAAACAGGAGATTTTATGCCTTTTGGGTTCTTGCAATAGGAAACATTAGCAATTTTTAAAATATTTTGTCTACGCTGGCAGGAGTTTATTTAAAAGTCTCGAATAATATCAAGGATACCCTTAATTATGCATATTTGATAGCCTGCCTTTGAGGAGACGGGTGGTCTTTAACAAAACTAGAGTTCTAGCTTGCTCTAACAACGCCAGCAAGTATTAAGGGGGGATGATGTTTTTTAGTTTCTGAATAGGGAGAGGGACCCAAGTTTATTACACACTTAAAAAATTTAAATAAAAAAGGAGAGGATAAGAATGCCTTACAATCCAAGGTCAATGGACCCGACCAAGTACAAAGATTGGGAAATAGCCCAGGAGGCTGAAAAGTATCTGCCCAGTGTGGAGGAATGGGTTGAAAAGCTGGGACTGGAAAAGGATGAACTGATTCCTTACGGAAAAACTCCTAAGCTCAACTTTTTAAAAATAATGAACCGCTTGAAGGATAAGCCGGATGGCAAATACATAGAGGTTACCGCCATTACCCCTACGCCCCTTGGCGAAGGTAAGACCACTGTTTCCATGGGTCTTATCCAGGGTCTTGGGGTAAAAGGAAAAAACGTTGGCGGCGCATTACGTCAGCCTTCCGGTGGACCTACCATGAACGTTAAAGGAACCGCTGCCGGTGGCGGTAATGCTCTGCTTATTCCTATGACCGAGTTTTCGCTGGGTCTGACCGGTGATATTAATGACATCACTAACGCTCATAACCTGGCTATGGTTGCTCTTACTTCCAGGTATCAGCATGAATGCAATTATACAGATGAAGAACTGGCCAAGCGCGGCCTGCGCCGGCTGGATATTGACCCCAAAAACGTAGAAATGGGCTGGGTAATGGACTTTGCTGCTCAGGCCCTCCGCAATATCATTATCGGTCTCGGTGGTAAGAAAGACGGTTACCCCATGCAGTCCAGGTTCGGTATTTCCGTAAGTTCTGAATTAATGGCTATTTTGGCCGTTTCCAGAGACCTTGCTGACATGAGGGAGCGTATTGGCAAGATTACTGTTGCCTATGACAGAACAGGCAAACCGATTACAACCAGCGATCTTGATGTAGCCGGCGCTATGACTGCCTGGATGCGTAACACCATTAACCCGACTCTCTGCTACTCTGTAGAAGGCCAGCCTGTATTGATCCATGCAGGTCCTTTTGCTAACATTGCTATCGGTCAGAACTCCATTATCTCCGACCGCCTTGGCTTGAAACTCTTTGATTACGTTGTAACCGAGTCCGGATTTGCCGCCGATATCGGTTTTGAGAAGTTCTGGAATGTTAAGTGCCGTTTAAGTGGCAATATTCCCAACGTATCCGTTATCGTTGCTACCATTCGTGCCCTTAAAATGCATGGTGGCGGTCCGGCTGTTGCTCCTGGTCGTCCTCTGCCCGCAGAGTATACCGAAGAAAACCTTGGCCTGGTCGAGAAGGGCTTCGAGAACCTGCGCCACATGATCGGCATTGTCAAGAAGTCCGGTATTGTACCTGTTGTCTGCATCAACGCTTTCTACACTGACACCAAGGCTGAGCATGACCTTGTCAGAAGGCTTTGTGAAGAAGAGGGCGTACGCTGTGCCGTATCCAACCACTGGATGTACGGCGGCGAAGGCGCTGCTGAACTGGCAGACGTTGTTCTGGACGCCTGCAACGAGCCCTCCAATTACAAACCGCTCTATCCGCTTGAAATGCCGTTGCGTCAGCGCGTTGAAATGATAGCTAAGGAAGTTTACGGTGCTGACGGTGTATCATGGTCGCCGGTAGCTGAAGCGAAGGCTAAGAAGTTTGAAGCAGACCCACAGTTTGCTGACTTCCAGACCATGATGGTTAAGACTCACCTGAGTCTGTCCCACGATCCTACTCTGAAGGGAGTGCCCAAAGGTTGGGTTCTGCCTATCCGCGACGTTCTCGTTTACAGCGGTGCGAAGTTCCTTTGCCCGATGGCCGGCGATATCAGCTTAATGCCTGGTACCGCTTCCGACCCTGCTTACAGGAGAATCGACGTGGATGTAAACACCGGCGAAGTAAGTGGTTTGTTCTAAAAGTTTTAAAGAGGCAGGTTCATACGAACCTGCCTCTTTTGTACCTTTTGCATGGTAACGATGTGTGTACCGGTCGTAATTTCTTAAACCACAGAGATTTTCATGCCGCTAACGCGGCACCAACAGAGAATGAAATATTTATTTTCGGGGTAGTATACGGAGAATTAATTGTAAAAGCAAAGTTGATGCTTGTTGTGTTTTCTCTGTGCTCTCTGAGTCCTCTGTGGTACTTTGTTAAAACCATAAATTATACCGAGGAAACAGAAATTTTCAAGTAATGAATTCTCTGTGTTAAAGGGTTCCCCCTGCAGCTTTGGAGAAACGATTGCTTAACCTTTACGCAGCAACTCCACTTATTAAATTTAATAACTTTGCAGATGCTAAACATGACTTTATTTAGGCAAAAGAAAAAGGATTTTTTGCGCAGTATGTCAAAGTAAAGGTAAACGGCATATGTTCAATCTATGCCAGGAATATGTGAGGGGGCATCTGGAATGGACAGGGTGGAAAAAATACTGAAAGACCCGTTTTACCAGGAATGTATAGCCAAGAACGAAGTAAAGGAGGCAAAACGTAAGTTTTGCAAGCACGCCTTTCAGCATATGGTGGATGTAGCAAGGGTCGCTTATATCCTGATTATGGAAGCAAAGGAACTAAAGAATTTTATCATACAGAATAACCTCGGTATTCGGGAAAAAGCCCGGGAAGTGATTTATGCTGCAGCCTTACTGCATGACATCGCCCGGTGGCATGAATATGAAACGGGTGAGGACCACGCGGTAAAAGGCGCTGAAATAGCTGAAGATATATTGAAGAGGGCAGGGTTCGATAATAGAGAAATAACTATTATTTGCCAAGCAATTAAAGAGCACCGGGGTAGTTTTACAGAAAACATGAGTCTGTTGGGCGAATATTTACACCGTGCGGATAACCTGTCCAGAAGCTGTTATTTTTGCCCGGCCAAAGCGGAATGTTACAAGTTTGACGATATGGAAACAGGAGTTAAAGCAATACTCTATTAAATCAATTTGGTCAATTTGCAGGAGGGTATTATGATAAGAGTAAGGGCTATTGACATAAATGACTCGGAAAAGGCAACCAAAGAAATATCTGCTATCGGGCCGGATGAATTCGGCTTGAAGTGGATGAAACCGAAGGCTGTCCACCGGACGCTTAAAATTGAAGGCATTAGAACAGCGGTGGCCAACATAATCAAACAAGAAATGCTGTCCAAAGGGGGCGAAGTAGTTTTACCCAGACAAGCAGGGAATAATACTGTTGACACCTGTGATATTCTGGTCATGGGGACGGTGCGGCAATTTGCCGATTTGACAGCGAAGCTAAAGATGCAGCCTTTTGGGATGGCGCAACTTGCTGAAGAGATATCTGTGGTCTTAAAGAACCTGGAAGGCCATGGCCGCAAATTTTTGCGCTGCCGTGAACATACGCTGCCCCTTGGGGAAAAGACTTTGGTGATGGGTATTCTCAATGTAACCCCCGATTCATTTTCGGACGGGGGCAAGTTCTTTGAGCTGGACAAAGCCATAGAGCATGCGAAGGAAATGGTTGAACAGGGAGCAGATATCATTGATATAGGTGGAGAGTCCACCAGGCCAAATTATGATCCGGTCGGGGCGGAAGAGGAGTTGGAACGGGTAATTCCGGTCCTGGAAAGACTGGTGAAGGAAGTGCCGGTGCCGATTTCCGTTGACACTTATAAGTCCCAGGTGGCCAGGAGAGCCCTTGAGGTGGGGGCCCATATACTTAACGACGTATGGGGCCTGCAGGCTGACCCGGATTTGGCCAAAGTGGCGGCGGAATACGATGTACCCCTTATTTTGATGCATAATCAAAGAGGAACAGAATACAAAAGTATGATGGACGACATTCTGGCATCCTTAAGGCAAAGTATCCAGCTAGCTTTAGATGCCGGCGTAAAAGAGGAAAATATTATTATTGACCCCGGTATAGGTTTCGGCAAGGACACTGACCAGAACCTGGAGGTAATGAACCGCCTTTGGGAATTCAAGACACTGGGCTACCCGGTTCTTTTGGGCACTTCCCGAAAGTCCATGATAGGAAATACTTTGGGGCTGCCTGTAACAGAAAGGGTTGAGGGAACGGCGGCAACGGTAGCTTTCGGTATTGCCCAGGGAGTGGATATAGTCCGCATTCACGATGTCAAGGAAATGGTCAGGGTGGCCCGTATGACCGATGCTATGGTAAGAAGGTAGGTAGCAAGCTATGGGTGACAAGATAATTTTAAAGGGCATGCAGTTCCATGGTCGCCACGGGGTTTTCCCCGGAGAGAAAGCCATGGGGCAAAAATTTGTTGTTGATCTGGAATTATCTGCGGACTTAAAAAAGGCCGGCCAGACTGACGATCTGGCCCATACACTGAATTACGCCGATATATACGGCCTCGTAAAAGGAATTGTTACCGGGAAGAGCTTTAACCTGCTAGAAGCATTGGCCGAAAATATTGCTCAGGCTATTCTTCAAAATTACCAGGTAAAAAAGGTCAAAGTAAGGGTAGAAAAACCACAGGCCCCTATTAGCGGCATTTTCGATTATATGGCTGTTGAAATAAAAAGGGAGAAACATTGATATGGTTCGTGCATATATTGCACTTGGTTCTAACCAGGACAACCCAAGGGAAAAGATAAGGACAGCGCTGCAAAGGATGCATGAAGTGGATGGAATTACCGTACGGAAAGTGGCTCCCCTTTACCTCACAGAACCAGTAGGGTATGAAGAACAGGAATGGTTTTATAATACGGTAGCGGAAATAGAGACTGCTTTACCTCCGTCGGAACTGCTTGCTGCCCTGCAGAAGATTGAAAATCATTTGGGGCGGGTTAGAACCGTTAGGTGGGGGCCGAGAACCATTGACCTGGATATAATTCTTTATGGAGATGAAAAAATTCTGGAAGAGGACCTTCAGATTCCCCATCCACGCTTTGAGGAGAGGGCTTTTGTGCTTGCGCCGCTCAAGGACCTGGCGCCTGATATGATTCTTCCTTCCGGAAATAAGATTGGCGAAGCCCTGAAACGGCTGACAGACAAAAAATTCGTTTGCATAGACCAGAAAATATGGTAAAATAAGCTTAAACGGGTGGGTAGTATCTCTTTTCGGGAACTGCACCGCCGACGGAATTATTATTTAAAGACAGTGTTTCATATTGGTGTCATGCGACCCGCTTGGAGCCTAATCGGACCGAGACGGAAGGTATATATCGATATCTGAAACCTTTCGGATTTAGTCTGAAAGGTTTTTATATTTCCAATAACCTTGCCGTAAACTCCAAGCCCGTTGCAGTTTTTGCTCTTTTCGCAATTTTCGGAAAAAGGGGGTTTGAAGAGTGAAAAAAGTTGCCGTGGTTGGAGCAGGAAAAGTAGGGACTGCTATGGCGCTTTTGTTACAGGCAAAGGGTTTTGAGATTTGCGGTATTGCCGGTAGAAATCCTACAACGGTTCAGGAGACGGCAAAAAGGTTGGGAACCTGCGGAACATTGGTTCCGGCACAAATTACCAAAATAGCCGACCTTATTTTTATCACTACGCCGGACAGGCTAATAGAAAAGGTTTGTCTCCAGATTCGTCAGGACAACGGTTTTGGGCCCGGTCAGGTTGTGGTACATATGAGCGGGGCTATGCCTGCCGGGGTCCTCGGCCCGGCCAAAGAAGCGGGGGCTTATGTTTTGTCAGTGCATCCACTCCAGTCATTTGCCGATGTGGAGCAGGCTATCAGGAATTTGCCCGGTTCCTTTTTCGCGTTGGAGGGCGACCGGGAAGCTTTGCCGGTGGGGATGGAAATTGTCAAAGCTGTGGGGGGAGAATACTTTCTGCTGGAAACCAAGCATAAGCCAATGTACCATATGGGGGCGGCTGTGGCATCCAACTTTCTGGTAGCAGTGTTACACTGGGCCATAAAAATCTATCAGCAATTGGGTATGACGCAAAAAGAAGCTATTAACGCTTTGTGGCCGTTAGTGAACGGCTCGCTAAAAAATATTTCCGCTTTAGGGCCCGTGCAGGCCTTGACTGGCCCAATAGCCAGGGGAGACCTATCTACTCTGAAAAAGCATTTACAGGCTTTGAGTGACTACCAGCCCGAAAACGAGGTATTATATAAAGTTTTGGGTCTATATACGGCCCGTATTGCCAGAGAAAAGGGGTCTATTGACGATACAGCTTATAACCGGATGATTCAACTCTTTAAAGGAGGTATTAATTAATGAGTGGTAAAAAAGTAACAACTTTAACTTTAAAACAGAAAAAACAAAAAGGCGAGAAAATTACAATGTTAACCGCGTACGATTATTCTGCTGCCAAAATATTTGATGAGGTAGGTATTGATGTGCTTCTTGTCGGAGATTCCCTGGGCATGGTGGTATTGGGTTACGAATCGACACTACCCGTAACCATGGAGGACATGTTGCACCATGTTAAGGCAGTTTCCAGGGGTACTACAAATGCCATGGTTGTGGCGGACATGCCCTTTATGTCTTACCATGTTTCCGTGGGTGAAAGCGTACGGAATGCCGGTCGGTTTTTGCAGGAAGCCGGAGCAAATGCGGTCAAGCTTGAGGGTGGCAGAGAAGTTGCCGATACCGTGAAAGCAATTATTGCAGCAGGCATACCTGTAATGGGCCACTTAGGTCTTACGCCGCAGTCAATTAACCAATTAGGCGGTTACCGGGTGCAGGGAAAGGACGAGGCCGCTGCCAGAGCGATAATCAACAATGCTTTGGCATTACAGGATGCCGGAGTGTTTGCCATTGTTCTCGAGTGTGTGCCTGCTCCCCTGGCCAAAATGGTTACTGAGCGGCTGGATATACCGACCATTGGGATTGGTGCAGGTAAAGATTGTGACGGGCAGGTTTTAGTCAGCCATGATATACTTGGCCTGTATTCTGATTTTGTGCCCAAAATGGCTAAACAGTATGCTTCTTTAAAACCTATTATTGTTGACGCGGTGGCCAGATACAAAAAGGAAGTAGAAACGGGAGTATTCCCGGCCGAAGAACATAGTTTCCAGATGGCAGCGGAAGAATTAAATAAATTATCGTAGAGGAGTTCAACATGCGGTTGCTGAAAACGATTGAAGAGGCGAAGGCTTATATTAAAGAGGTTAAAACCGCCGGAAGATCGGTGGGTTTTGTGCCGACTATGGGATACCTGCATGAGGGGCACCTGCAACTGATGAAGGTCGCCAGACGGGAATGTGACACGGTGATAATCAGTATTTTTGTAAACCCTATCCAATTTGGTGTGAATGAAGATTATGATAAATACCCAAGGGACCTTACAAGGGATTGTGAACTGGCCGCGTCGGTTGGCGTTGATGCTGTTTTTGCTCCTACTGCGGCAGAAATGTATCCTTCCGGGTACGCTACTTTTCTAGAGGTAGAAGGCCTGACGGAGAAACTCTGTGGCTTATCCCGACCGGGCCATTTTCGCGGAGTTACCACCGTAGTTACTAAATTATTTAACATTGTTCAGCCGGATATTGCTTATTTTGGACAAAAAGATGCCCAGCAGGTTCTGGTAATCAAAAAGATGGTTGCTGACCTGAACATGAATCTGACTGTTAAAACGGTAGAGACGGTGCGTGAAGCAGACGGGTTGGCCATGAGCTCGCGCAATACGTACCTGAATAAAGAGGAACGCCAGGCTGCTCTGGTATTGTATAAAAGCTTGCAGAAGGCCAGGGACATGATTCGGGCGGGAGAGAGACAAAAATCCAGGGTTATAGCGGCGATGGAGGCGCTGATTAAAGCTGAGCCTTTGGCCAGGATAGACTATGTGGATATCTTGAGTATTCCGGACTTGCGTGATATTGAGGAATTAAAGGGTGAGATACTTATTGCTCTGGCTGTCTATATCGGAAATACCCGGCTGATTGACAACTTTATGCTGGAGGTGTAAGCGATGTTTCGGATGATGATGAAATCCAAGCTCCATCGGGCCACTGTAACAGAAGCCAATTTAAATTATATTGGCAGTATCACCATTGATAAGGACTTGATGGAGAACGCAGATATTCTCCCCAATGAAAAAGTGCAGGTGGTAAATAATAATAATGGAGCCCGGTTTGAAACTTATGTAATTGAAGGTCCTCGCAAATCAGGGGTTATCTGCCTGAACGGGGCGGCGGCAAGGTTAGTTCAGCCGGGGGACAAGGTTATCATTATTTCGTACGCTTTGCTGGAGGACAAAGAAGCCAGGAGTTATCGGCCCAAAATTATTTTTTTGGATGATAACAACCGGGTTAATGAGATTCATAACTGTGAAGAAGCAGGCAGGATTGGTTAGAATCTATTGACAAGTTTATTTAAATATAGATAGAATGAGGATAACCCGGTAAAGTTACAGGAAAATAAGGAGCTGATTCAAGTGGATATGTCACAGTATGTTCAAAAGTTGTCACAGGAAATTTTAGAATTGAAAGAAAAAAAGAATGCTGTAATTTTGGCCCACCTTTATCAAAGGCCGGAAGTTCAGGATATAGCCGACTTTGTGGGTGATTCCCTGGGGTTGGCTCAGCAGGCGGCCGGGACCAATGCTGATATTATTGTCTTTTGCGGTGTTCATTTTATGGCAGAAAGCGCTTATATCCTATCGCCTGATAAAACGGTTCTGCTGCCCGACCCCAATGCCGGATGCCCAATGGCGGATATGGTCACGGCTGAGGCATTGCGCAAGAAGAAAGAGGAGCACCCGGATGCTGTTGTAGTATGCTATGTGAATTCCTCTGCCGAGGTCAAAGCAGAAAGCGATATTTGCTGTACTTCAGCCAATGCCGTGAAGGTTGTCCAATCTGTTCCCGCAGATAAGCCCATATTGTTTGTGCCTGACCGCAACTTAGGTCATTATGTCGGGTTAAAGGCCAACCGGAAGGTAATTTTATGGGAAGGTTACTGCAATACGCATGACCGTTTAACTGAGGCAGATATTGAAAAAGCCAAGCAAGAACACCCGGCAGCAGAAGTACTTGTGCATCCCGAGTGTAAGCCGGAAGTGGTGGCCAAGGCTGATGGGGTTTTCAGTACTTCAGGGATGATTAAATATGCTAAAGAAAATCCTCAGGAAGAGTTTATCATTGCTACGGAAATTGGAATTATGCATCAACTGCGCAAAGAATGCCCGGATAAAAAGTTTTATTTAGCTTCCGAGAAACTGATTTGCCCTAATATGAAACTGACCAGCTTGCAAAAAGTGAAATGGGCTTTGGAGACGGAAATACCCAGGATTACTGTTGATGAAGAGATTAGAACGAAAGCCATTCGCGCGTTGGACAGGATGTTGGAAATAAAATAATCAGCGCTAAAGTTGGGAGGAAATAATTTTGATTCCCAGGTATATTGTAAATTTTGATTCGCGGGAACTTCCCTGCCAATTTACGGAATGCCTTGTGATTGGCAGCGGTATTGCCGGACTGTATACTGCCATCAGGGCCAGTAAAAAAATGGCTGTTACAGTCGTAACGAAAAAAAAGCGCGGGGACAGCAACACGGAATTAGCTCAGGGCGGTATAGCCGCGGCCATTCATGATGCTGATTCTCCCGCATTGCATAGAATGGATACCCTGGAAGCCGGAGCAGGGTTATGCAACGAAGAAGCCGTAGAAATTCTGGTTACTGAAGGCCCTGACCGGGTCCGTGAATTAATTGAAATGGGGGCTAACTTCGACAGGCACGGGAAAGAACTGGCCTTTACCAGGGAAGCAGCCCATAGCCGCAGGCGAATTTTACATGCCGGTGACTCCACAGGTGAAGAAATTCAACGCACCCTGAACAGAAAAGCAGAGGAAAACACCAGGATAACGCTGTTAGAAGACCATAGCGTCATTGACCTGATCACTGTTGGCGGGGAATGTCTTGGCGCTTTGGTTTGGAGTGAAAAAGAGGAATCTCTTGAAATCATATACGCCCGGGCGGTAGTTTTGGCTACCGGTGGGGCCGGCCAAATTTTCAAACATACCACCAACCCGGAAGTGGCCACGGGAGACGGTGTTTCTATCGCTTATCGGGCGGGAGCCGTAGTGACGGATATGGAATTTATCCAGTTTCACCCCACGGCCCTTTTATTGCCGGGTGCTCCCCGATTTTTAATATCAGAAGCGGTACGAGGCGAAGGAGCCATACTTAGGAATATCCATGGCGAAAGGTTTATGCCTAATTATCACCCTAACGCTGAACTCGCGTCCAGGGATATAGTGGCCCGAGCTATTACCAGTGAAATGGTGCGGACCGGCAGCAACAACGTATTTCTTGATCTATCCCCGATAGACGCGGAAAAAGTGAAGAAACGTTTCCCGAATATTGCAAAAACCTGCGGGTTATATGGCATAGATATTGCCCGGGAAATGATTCCCGTTGCCCCTGCCGCCCATTACATGATGGGTGGGGTGAAAACCAACCTGAATGGCGAGACTAATATCCACGGGCTGTATGCCTGCGGGGAAGTTGCCTGCGAGGGGGTTCACGGCGCTAACCGGCTGGCCAGCAATTCATTACTGGACGGTTTGGTTTTTGGTGCCCGGATTGCTGAGCATATAATTCGCGTTTTAAATAAGCCTATACCTAATAAGGTCGACGTGGTTTTTGACCGGCTTAAGCCGGGGGATGTAACAATAGATTACGAATGGCTGCGCCAACAAATCAGGGAAGTAATGTGGGACAACGTCGGGATCATCAGGAACGAAAGTGGTCTGAGGCAGGCGTTAGATTGGTTTGAAAAAAGTGAACATATACTGGAGCAGCAGATTAAAGACATTTGCTATGTACCTGTTGTCAACATGCTCGTTTTAGGCAAACTGATTGCCAATGCAGCTTTACAGCGAAAGGAGAGCAGGGGAGGCCATTTTCGCGAAGATTATCCCTGCCCTGACGATGAACATTGGAAGCGGCATATTGACCTTTGCAAAGAAGATTTATAGCCAAAGAAGGGGTATTTTTATGGAGCTCAATACTTTTATTGTTGACGAGATAATTCGCCGGGCTCTGCAAGAGGATATAGGAACGGGAGATATTACAACAGATGCTATTGTCCCCCGGGACCATTTCACGAAAGCCTTTATTCATACTAAGGAAGACGGTGTTTTGGCCGGCATTTTTATAGCGGAGCGGGTTTTTTCCTTGCTAAGCAGCGAAGTAGACTTCAAAAGGATAAAACAGGATGGAGACATTTTGCAAGCCGGAGATATACTGGCAGAATTATATGGACCGGCCAGAGTTATTTTAACCGGGGAAAGAGTGGCGTTAAATTTTCTACAGCGGATGTCAGGAATTGCCACCAAGACCCGGAGAATAGCCGGTCTTTTGTCTGATTCCGGGACCGCAGTTGTTGATACGCGGAAAACCACCCCTGGCCTTAGGGCGTTGGAAAAGTACGCGGTATATATCGGGGGTGGAAAAAATCACCGTTTTGGGCTATATGACGGTGTACTGATAAAAGACAACCACATAAAAGTTGCCGGAGGAATCAAAGAAGCGGTGGAGATGGCTCGCGCCTACGCCCCTCATACAATAAAAATTGAAGTGGAAGTAGAAACCCTTGCAGGTGTTAAAGAGGCTCTGGAAGCCGGCGCGGATATTATTATGTTGGATAATATGGATATTGAAACTGTCAAGCAAGCCCTGGTTATGATTAACGGGCAAGCCCTGGTGGAAGTGTCGGGCGGTTTGTCTGAAGATAAGGTTCCGAAACTGGCTGAGCTGGGGGTAGATATTATTTCCATGGGCGCCCTGACTCATTCAGTTAAAGCTCTGGACATCAGTTTGGATGTCGGCGGGATAAAAACCAGAAAATAGAAAGAACGGGAAATTTTTTACTTGGAGATGAAAATGAGTTAAAAACATGTATACAGTATAAATGTCAACCTATAGTTTTGTTTGGGTTGACATTTGCTTTTTCAGGGGATAAAATGGTAACGTCAAGTTTTTGCCGAAATGGGTGAAACCATGAAGGACGAAATCTTAAACCTGCTGAAAAAAAGCGAGCGTAGTTTTTTATCAGGCGAGGAGATCAGTAGCCGGCTGCAGGTATCCCGGACAGCCGTATGGAAACACATTCAGGCATTGCGGGAGGATGGTTATACCATCGAATCAAGGTCCAAAGTGGGCTACCGTTTGGTTACAGTGCCTGACAGGTTATATCCCGGCGAAATAACAGCCGGGTTAAAGACCAGGGTCATCGGCAGTAGGATTGTTCATTTTGATACTATTGGTTCCACCAACGATAAAGGCAAAGAGTTGGCTGCCAACGGGGCGCCGGAAGGTTTGGTTATAGTGGCCGAGGAACAGACCACCGGCAGAGGTCGTCTTGGTAGGACCTGGAGTTCTCCAAAAGGACGGGGTATATGGATGTCCGTTATTCTACGGCCTGAAATTAATCCTATGGATGCACCCAAACTTACTCTGTTAACGGCTGTGGCTTTGGCTAGAACATTTGATTCCTATCCGGGCATTCAACCCGGCATTAAATGGCCCAATGACGTGTTTATAAAAGGAAAAAAAATAGCCGGGGTACTCACGGAGATGAATGCTGAGCTGGAACGCATTAACTACGTTGTTGTGGGAATTGGGGTAAATGTCAACACTTCCAGGGCTGAGTTGCCTCCTGAAATTGAAAACATCGCCACATCCCTGTACATAGAAACGGGTAAATCATGGAGCAGGAAAGACTTTTTAACTAAGCTCCTGGAGGAATTGGAAGCGTTATACCTGTCTTTTAAAATGGGAGAATATGCAGCAGTGGTGGAAGAATGGAAAAAGTATTCCGTTACTTTAAATAAAAAAATAAAAGTGACCTCCCCCGGAGTTGCTTTGGAAGGAACTGCTGTGGACCTTGATGATGACGGAGCATTGATAGTAAGAACCCGGGATGGGTCGCTGAAAAGGGTCGTGGCGGGGGAAATAACATTTGCTTCTAGGTAAGGTTTTTTTGTCAATTAAATGTTAACCATATAATGTCCCAAGGTTAACAAACTATATACTAAGTATAAGGAGGAATCAAGAAATGCGGCTAACAATTCGTGACATGGCTTTTGTTTCTCTGTTTACCGCTTTGGCCGTTTCAGCGGCTTTGGTACTGCGGTTCGGTGGAGAGGCAGTGGTACCCTTTAGTCTGCTACCTTTAGTTGTTATGCTTGCCGGTTCGTTGCTGGGGGCCCGCTTAGGCGCATTAAGTATGATAGTTTATATTCTGTTGGGATTGGTGGGGGTCCCTGTTTTTGCGAAACCGCCTTATGGTGGGCTAACTTATATTTTACAGCCTTCCTTTGGTTTTTTACCTGGTTTTGTTGCTGCAGCATATGTTATAGGCCGAATCCTGGAACGGAAGGAACAAAAATCATTTTTGTCCTATTTTTTGGCTTCTGTTGTAGGGATAGTAGTAATATACATAATAGGTATACCTTATTTATATATAATTCTTAATTTCTACCTGGGTAAGGCCGTTTCTGTTATGCAGGCTTTAAAAATAGGTTTTTTGCCCTTTATATTGTTTGATTTGGCCAAAGCTGTTGTGACTGCCTTAATAGCACGCCCGGTTGCCGAACAGGTACGTACGGCCCGCATTTCCAGAAGCTGATTCATAAAAAAACCCTCTATCTCAAAGCCTTTTGAAAGATAGAGGGTTTTGATATACTTCATTTACTATATTTATATCTCTGCCATTCCTGGGTTACTACGTCAAGAAGGCTGTTTTTATCCAGTTCATCGACGATATACAGGTTGCCCTTGCCGATTTTGGCAAGTTCCTTCAAGAAAGATTCGTTCGGCAGCACACCAATGCAAACCAGGCGAATCTTATTTTGGGCGATCATTTCCGCTGCTTTTAAGGCATCAGCCTGGGCATCGGTAGTCCATAGCGGGTAGTTGGGAATACCATCGGTGATTAACACCAGCAAAGGGTTCCTGGCCCGTTTTTTCTTGACCAGTTCTACTGCTTCCAGAATACCTTTGGCTAGAGGAGTCATACCTTCGGGTTGGATAGACCGCAAACCCTCTACTAGTTTTTGGTAACTTTTGGTAAAAGGAATGACTACCTTCGAACTTGTTTCCTGAAAGGTTACCACGCTAACTTTTTCCCTGGAAGTCAGGAGAAAATGCTGGGCCAGGTAAGCTACAGCCCTTATTTTTTCGCCAACCATACTGCCGCTGCAGTCTATGGCCAGACAGGTATCAATGGGAGCAAAAGATTTTCGCCCATACTGCTTGATGTCTTCTCGTTTAATGGACATATGTCTCTGTCCTTGCAGAAAACTGCGGGCAGTGGCTGCTACTACTGTTTCCGGAATGGCCAGTTCGCCCAGCCAGGCGTGGCTGTCTAAGCCGACAACTCTTCTTTCGTCGGTTAGCTGGCTTTTACGGGATTTGAGTTCCGAGTTATGATAAGTTTGGTAGTTGTGGCGAACAATCTGGTACTTTCTGATGGATTTCCTGACCTGGGCTTCCAGTTCTTTTTGATGATATTTTATGAATTCCAGGAGTTCTTTTCCTTCGTCAGTAAGGGTATGGGTGAATCTGCCTTTTTTGACAAGGTTATGGTTGCACAAGTCCAGGAGGGTTTGTTTTAAATCGCCGTCCCCGTGCTTTTTGGCGAAGGAACCAAGGAAAATATTCCCGGTAGCAGTCAGGGACTCCAAAAAGTTTTTCGCTTCTTCAATGGTGCCGAAAGCAGAGGCGAGGTCCAGGATAATTTGCAGCCTGTTTTGTTGGGCTATATGGGCCTTTGCTTCCGGCGAGTTAAAACCCGGTAAGCTTACCCCTACGCCCGTTCCCTTTTCGGTGACAATTTCTTTTTTACAGTGGTCCAGGGCTTCCACCCGGCGAATTTCAAAGCCTTGGTTGATAATGGCTGCTTCAATGGCATCTACCATAAATATAAGGCTGTCGTAATATTTACATTCTAATTCCGCAAGCACGTGGACGTGGTTTTGAATTATATTTTTTGAGGTCGAGATTTCCCCTTTTCTGCTGGCCAGTTGGAAAACAGTGCCTTGGCCGCCGGCAGTCTTGACGTGGATTTTTTCGGAAAGTTCTTTGACGATTTGCCTGCACTCATCTTTGGTTAATTCAGAACGTCTTTCATCCCGCAATTGGTTAAAGTAAGTTTCCAGAGCGCCCCAAATTCTGCGGGCTACATATACGGGGTCAAGGCGGGCCGGTTCATGAAAAACGTCGATGTGCAGGATCTGGTTTGCTTCTTCACGTCCCAGGTAAGTCTGCCCGGCATCTTGGTCGATATATATCTTGATGTGCCCTGGAGTAGCAGGGTGGTTGGAATGAACTTTGTTGCTGACAACTGTTGTTTCACCAAGCCGTACTCCTTTGTTCTGTGAAAAATAATATGATAAATAATGTTCCAGGGTCATTCGTTGATGCCGTTCTCTACTTTCCATTTTCAGACCCCCTTTTATTTAAGATCTTCTTCGGAGTTGAGAAGTTCATCCAGGTTCAGGTCGTGAATCTTCTTGGCCTTATTTAGGGGTGCTGCTTTAATGCTGTCTGATTCTTCGACTTTAGGTCCTTTATCCTTTCTTGAAAAAAGGTTCTTCAATGGAGAAAAAAGGGAGCCCGCTGTGTCCTGGGCTACCTCTTTGTCTCCGTCAGCGTAATTCAGCTCGTTTTCTCTATCAGGCTCTGAAGAAAAAATCCCTGGTTCTTTTTTTTTTACCGAATTGGCAAAAGACATTGGGGGGGTACCATCGTTCGGCACTTTATCAGCGCTTGAATTCATGATTTTAGTCAGTGTGTCCATATCAACCCTGTGTCTTAAAGCAAGGGGAATCACCTTTACAATATCACTGACCAGGACTTTATCCCGCTGCCGTAAAGCGCAGTGCAGGACAGCGGCGTGTTGAATTGCTTCAATAGCCCGGAAACTTTCCAGGTTATATTTGACATATAACCGGGCGATGTAGTTTCTCAGGTAATCAGGCATTTGCAGGGTTTCATATTTTTTAGCTATCCGTTCCATTTCTTTTTGCAATTTTTCATTGTGCTCAATAGTTTCTTGGGATACCCTGTTCTTTGATAAACGCCGTTGTTCGCTCTGCTGCAGGATTTCTGCTATTGATTCCTGGTTATGGGAACGCCCCATTTCAACTACTAAATCGAACCGGTCAGAAAGCTGCCGGCGAATTTCCTGCAGCGGTCCGGGTTCTTCATCGGGGTTAGAAGCGGCCCATACCGATGCCTGAACCGGGATTTCCACCAGGGGTAATCCTGTTTCTTCAATCTGAACCCTGCCGGGTTTTGTTCCCATCAAGTCCAACAGTACGTCAGTAATTTCCGGTGACGTATCAGCCAACCGGTTAATCTCGTCTATAAATATTATACCCCGGTGTGCCTGGGGAATAATGCCCGGCAGCAAAGCTGCTTCCGGGTTGGCAGCATTTGTAATTTTCGCCAGGTCAATACTTCCGGCAATAGTACCGATTTTTGCCGAATGGGAAATTTCCAAAAACGGTCTGGGCACAATCTCTGTTCCCAACTGTTCAATTTCTTCTCTGGATAAATGTTTATGATTCGGACAATGCGGTTTTTCCGGGTCGCAATTGTAGAGGCAGTTTTTTATGCGCACTATGGGGGGCATAATTTGGCGGGCCGCTCTCATGATAGTAGTCTTGCCTGTTCCCCTTAGGCCTTCGGCATGTATGTGTAAAGGAACTTCCCAAAGTGTCGATATAATGCCCATTTCCACGACTTCAAAAAGAATTGCATTTCCGTCGTGCCTTGTTAGTTGAGTATAAGAGCGCATATGAACACTTCCTTACTTACGCTAATATTTAATATTTTTAAAAAAAATTTACATATTTACATCTTATTATAGCGAAAATTGTTTGCCTAATGCAACTACTAAAATACTGTCAGGGCTAAAAAGGCGGATTATAGGTCCAAAAAGCCAGGTTCCCGGTTGCAATTACTACTTAACTGTTTAGACATGCTGTAGTATGATAATTAATATAGGTTTCTTTTTATGTATCTAAATTGTTTTTACGATAGTTTTTGCTTTTTATGGGTAGAAAAAAATAGAAAAATGTACCATGTAATAGCAGGGAATCGGCCGGATTTGTCGAAATTACCTTTGTATTACGAAGGGAGTGAAAGGGTTGAAGGTTGAATTCGTCTCCCCATTTGTTACAGCAACTATTAAGGTTTTGGAGTCGGAATTGGGACGCCCAATTTCTGTGGAAAAGGGGCAATTGTCTATAGAATCGTCTTCTTATACAGGACAGGATGTAACCGTTTTAATCGGCGTTATAGGGCGCGTTCAGGGTATCGTTATGTATGGTATGTCGGAACGAACGGCCAAAAATATTATTTCCGAGATGCTGGGCCAGAGGATTGTTGTTTTTGACGAAATGGGAGAAAGTGCCATTGCCGAGTTAGGCAATGTTATTACAGGTATTGCCAGTGCAGATTTGGAAAAGGCGGGGTATCCATCTACCCTGGCGCCTCCGACAGTGATTACGGGTCGTGGCGTAGTTATTTCCACCATTGATATTAAAAGACTGCAAATTCCTCTGATAACCGATTTCGGTGAAATTGAAATAGGCATTGCCTTGAGAGAGAAAAGATAACCCTTCTACGGGGTTTTTTTTTGACTTATATTATAGTGCTTTTGTTTATGGTATAATTTTAAAAGCTAATTTGTTGATAACGGGGTTGTTGCCCCGGACCAAAGGAATTGAAACGTGGTGGTGAATTGGAGATGTTACTGGTATTGGATGTAGGAAACACAAATATTGTGCTGGGGGTATTCGAGGGAGCGAACTTATTAAACAGTTGGCGAATAGCTACCGATAAGCAAAAGACCGTTGACGAGTACGGGGTACAGATCCGCGTATTATTTGATTATTCCGGTGTTAAACCCCAGAAAATTAAAGATGTAATAATATCTTCTGTAGTTCCTCCGGTAACGCCTATCCTGGAAGGAATGGCTAAAAAATATTTTAACGTTAAACCTATGGTAGTGGGACCGGGAATTAAGACTTCCATATCTATTAAATATGACAATCCCAGGGAAGTAGGAGCGGACAGAATTGTTAATGCTGTTGCTGCCAGAGCCCTTTATAAGGGGCCATTGATAGTTGTTGATTTTGGTACGGCTACCACTTTTTGCGCCATATCCGAAGCCGGAGAATACCTTGGCGGTGCCATAGCCCCCGGAGTAGGCATTTCCATGGAAGCGTTGTTCACCAGGGCGGCTAAACTTCCCAGGGTGGAATTGATCCGCCCGAAAAATGTTATAGGTAAAAATACCGTTTCCAGTATGCAATCCGGTATTTTTTACGGTTTTGTAGGACAGGTTGACGGTATTATTAAAAGAATCAAGGAAGAGATGGGTGCCGATGCTTATGTAGTGGCAACCGGAGGGTTAGCTGAATTAATTGGCCGCGAATCGCGAATGATAGATGTGGTCAACAAGAATTTAACGCTGGAGGGTCTCAGGATTATTTATGAGCGCAACAAAGGATAATGTCCCCCCCGATTGCGGGTTTACCATCGGTAACCTGCGTTTGGCCAATCGCGTCGTTTCTGCTCCAATGGCCGGCGTTACTGACAAGGCATACAGGTTAATCGCCGAATTGGCAGGCAGTGGATTAGTATGTACGGAAATGGTTAGCGCTACTGCTCTCCGTTACAACAGTGAACGCACTAAAACGATGCTTGACTTGTCTGGCGAAAAAGGTCCCATAAGTGTGCAAATATTTGGTAATCAACCTGAACTTATGAGTAGAGCAGCAAAATTTGCTGAAACCCAGGGGGCCGCCATCATTGATATAAATATGGGCTGCCCTGCGCCCAAAGTAGTCAAAAATTTTGAAGGTTGTGCGCTGATGAGGGATTTACCGCTGGCACGGGAAATAATGTCGGCGGTGGTGAAGGCAGTCCAAATTCCCGTCACTGTAAAGATGCGCAAAGGGTGGGATGAAGAATCTGTTAATGCCGTTGAGCTTGCTAAGATAGCGCAGGAAGCAGGGATTGCGGCGGTGACGGTCCATGGAAGGACCCGAGGACAGTTTTATTCCGGCAAAGCCGATTGGGATATTATAGCCCGGGTTAAGGAAGCGGTGCAAATACCCGTAATAGGTAACGGCGATATTTTTGAACCGGTTCACGCCCTGGCCATGATGGAACAAACCGGCTGCGATGCTGTTATGATTGGACGGGGGGCTTTAGGAAACCCCTGGCTGTTTTCCAGAACTGTAAAACTGTTAGAAACGGGTGAGATACCACCGGAACCGTCAATAGACGAGCGGCTGGAAATGGCGAAAAAGCACTTGCAATTGGCTGTCGCCTTTAAAGGAGAATACAGGGCTGTGCGCGAAATGCGCAAACATATTGCCTGGTACATCAAGGGACTAAGGGAAGCTGCCAGAGTGAGGGAAAAGGTTAATCAAGCCATAAGTGTTGAGGAACTGGTCAGATTACTGGACCAATATAAGGAATCTGCAAAACCTTGCCAGGAAAACAAATAGCCGCTGTGGAGGAAAAACAATAAGTTGCGACTTGGTGGAGGGCGGGTAGACAGTGTTAACGATAGTGAGGGCTTGAAATAGCTGTTTCCGGCACGGACACGGAGAATTAATGGTAAAAGCAAGGTATATAACTTATCTAACAATGAAATTTTAATTAGCTTCTTAGTAATTTTTTCGTTCAATTTTTTCTCTGTGTTTTCTCTGTGTTCTCTGAACTCTCTGTGGTATTAATGACTTCTCTGTGGTAAATCGTTTCCGCCCGTAACCTCGGAGCAACGGTTGTTTTACCTCCACAGCGGCAGCTTCTTTTTCTTGGCACAGCGCCCTTCGCCATCTTCAAACATGCGGGAACCCCCTGCCTTCCAGTCTGCGGTTTTGCGGGGCGCGATCGTAACTTTCCCTTTTCCTACTCCTTTGGGGATAGGTGTTTAACCTGTACCCAAAGGAGTAGGAAAAGGGATTGCTTTTTCAGAAAGCAACCCGTGTTGAACAGTTAAAATTTCCTGAAAATGGGTAAACTATGCTCTAGATTGGAAATCAGGTTTAATTTTCAGGAGGCTTGGAGCATGAAAACTGTATTAAGTGTAAGTTTGGGTTCTTCTAAGAGAAATCATTGTGTGGAAACAAGTTTTTTGGGAGTGCCGTTCCGAATCGAACGAATCGGGACAGATGGTGATTTAAACAAGGCGATGCAGATTGTCAGAGAACTGGATGGCAAAGTTGATGCTTTTGGGCTTGGCGGCATAGATTTATATCTGTATGCCGGCGACCGGCGATATATCATCAGGGATGCTTATAAGATAGCCAGGCAGGCTAAAATGTCTCCTGTAGTAGACGGGAGCGGTTTGAAAAATACCCTGGAGAGGAATGTGATAACATTTTTGCAAAAAAACCACGGGTTTGACTTAAGGGGAAAGCCGGTGTTAATGGTCTGCGGCGTAGACCGTTTTGGTATGGCGCAGTCTTTTGTCGATGCCGGGGCAATCGTTACTTTTGGGGATTTGGTTTTTGGGCTTGGTTTACCCGTCCCGTTAAAATCTTTAAAATCTCTGGAGCGAACGGCAAAGGTGGTAGCGCCGGTAGTGTGTCGTCTGCCCTTTAAATTTATTTATCCCACCGGAAAAAAACAGGAAAAGAACAGTTCACGTCACCGTTACCTTTATTACAAAGCTGACATTATAGCCGGTGACTATCATTATATAAAAAAATACATGCCAGAAGAAATGCCGAATAAAATAGTTATTACAAACACAGTAACAAAAGATGATGTGGAAGATTTAAAAAGGAGGGGAGTAAAAGTACTTGTTACTACCACCCCGGAATTGAACGGCCGTTCTTTTGGTACCAATGTTATGGAAGGAGTTTTATTGGCACTGGCAGGAAAGCGACCGGAAAATATGACAGAAGATGAATACAGCGATTTATTAGCCCAAACAGGATTCGGGCCGCGGGTTGAATATCTCAATTAGCCCTTAGACCAGGAGATTTTTTATGAAAAAAAGAGTTGTTTTCCTAAAACAGTTTGAAATTAATGACTGGGTGCAGTACTTTTCATTTTTAAAGTTCGCGCCCACACCTTTGCGTAAAAAAATCGTCTCTTACATGCCCTGTCTTACAATAGCAGAAATAGAGCTAAAAACAGCGGATAATTTGGTGGAAGGATATATTTTAGCTTATCCTACGCAGAGAATACCGTATAATCTGGATAAAAGAATTAAAATGATTAATCCTGATGTAATTATTACCGGAACGGAGGCATCTCCGGCTTTAGCGGAAAAGTTAGGACCGGGAAAATTGCTTAATGGTTTCTCGGGGCAGCAGCTCAAAATACTATTACTGAATAAGGCTTTTAAAGAATTAATTCAAGTGGCATGGAAGGAAGCAGACCACCCGAAAATTATGATCTGGGGCGCTGATAAAGAGACGGGAGCCAGACTGGCGCGTATTTTAGCGGCGGAGTGGAAAAAAATTATTATAGCCGGGGAGGATTGGGGAAACTTAAACCATTTGGCTCATTCTATTTTATATGAAACGGGGACGGCAGTAAAAATTATGCAAAAGCCATATATTAATTGGAGGCTGGCTGATGTCGTAATTTCAATGGACATCGGCATTGATGAACTCAATGGATGCATACCCATTCGCATTGATGCTTCTTTGTTGGAAGGACCAAAAATTAAAATAAATACTGCCAGAAAGAATTTTAGATTTGTTTGGGATTTTTATTTGGCGGAGGGAATACTCCATGCTTTGGCAGATATACGTGGTCAGGATATATGGCATGATTATAAAGTAATGGTGAAGGAAATTGGCAAAATAGGTTTTAACATGGGCCTAACGGAGCTTTTTGAAAATGCTTTAGGCCCATCCTTGACAAAAAGTAGCAATATCTTTATAATAGTTGCATGAGACGGAAGAGCATGATATATAATGCCTTTTTATCACAAAGGACAGTGTAAAAAGAGCAGTATAAATTGAAATTTGATACGAAATATACATACAGTGATTTACTTATGTTTGCGCTTTGGGCGATAACAGTTTTGGTAGCCGGATTTTTGCATTATACTGAAGTGTCAAGATTGGTCTTGACACTATTTTTACTATTCCAAGAAGCCTTTTTGGTTATCCTGAATGTGAATGATAGTTCATTATTCTGCATATACTTGATTGGCAAAAGTATAGTTAAAAAATATAAAGGGGAGCGAAGTAATGGTGGAAAAGGAAGTTATACTTACCCTGGACGGGTTGAAAAAACTAGAGCATGAATTAGAACAATTAAAAACGGTCAAGAGACGGGAAGTTGCCGAAAGGATAAAACAAGCCATTGAATTCGGCGATATTTCCGAGAACTCAGAGTATGAGGATGCCAAAAACGAGCAGGCTTTTATAGAAGGCCGCATATTAACGCTGGAGAAAATGCTGCGCAACGCCAGGGTAATCGATGAAGGAGATGTCCACACTGATGTGGTTTCTATTGGTTCCACCGTACTGTTAAAAGATTTGGAATTTGGTGATGAAATAGCATATACAATAGTGGGTTCGGCAGAAGCAGACCCTTCCGCCAATAAAATCTCTAACGAATCGCCTGTTGGGAAAGCCCTATTAGGACAAAAAACAGGTGAAATAATTGAAGTAAACGTACCGGCCGGTACGTTAAAATACCAGATTATGGGAATTAGTAAGTAGCAGAAAACAGTAAATTCTTAAAAAAGGCTTGGGCAGAGCAATTAGCAACTGCAGCAATAGCCTTTTTAGTATAGTTTGGAGGCTTTAAAAATGAGTCGGGATTTAGAAACAAATGAACTGTTCCAAGTACGCCTTAATAAGCTGGACGAGCTTCGCAAGCAGGGAATTGACCCTTTTGGAGAAAAATTTGTGCGTACTCATTTAATTAAAGAAGTTATAGAAAACTTTGACCGGTTGGAGGGTCAAGAAGTGACGCTGGCCGGTCGGTTAATGGCTAAGCGGGGACAGGGGAAAGCCGGGTTTTCTAATATCCAGGATTTAACCGGGCGGATTCAGCTTTATACAAGGTTAGATGATTTGGGAGAAGAAGAATTCAAAAGGTTTAGCCATTTGGACATTGGTGATATTATTGGCGTTACAGGAAGAGTGTTTAAAACTCAAAAAGGCGAAATTAGTATTTGGGTTAAGTCTTATAAGTTGTTATGTAAGTCTTTAAGGCCGTTACCTGAAAAATGGCATGGGCTTAAAGATGTTGAATTAAGATACCGTCAACGGTATATTGACCTGATTGTGAATCCAGAGGTAAAAGAAGTCTTTGTGACAAGAAGTAAAATAATCAGGGCTATTCGCAACTACTTGGACAAGCTGGGTTTTCTGGAAGTAGAAACACCGATGATGCACCCCATTGCCGGTGGCGCCACTGCCAGACCATTTATTACCCATCATAATGCCCTCAATATGGATCTATATCTCCGGATTGCTCCGGAATTATATCTGAAACGATTAATTGTTGGCGGTCTGGAAAAGGTATATGAAATAAACAGAAACTTCAGAAATGAAGGAATCTCAACCAAGCACAACCCTGAATTTACTATGCTGGAGCTTTATGAAGCTTATGCCGATTACGAGGATATGATGGTCTTGACGGAAAACCTTGTTTCAACGGTTGCTAAAGAAGTCCTGGGAACTGATAAAATCGTTTACCAGGGTACAGAAATCGATTTGGCGGCACCATGGCGCAGAGTGCCTATGCTGGAGGCAATAAAAGAGGAAACCGGCGTAGATTTTTCTGTTATAAATACCGATGCAGAAGCTATTGAAGCAGCTCAAAAGCTGGGGATTAAATTAGAAGAAGGGGTAAGCAAAGGAACCGTTATTAATGAGGTGTTTGAGACATTTGTGGAGCCCAAATTGGTTCAACCCACGTTTGTTATTGATTATCCTATAGAAATTTCACCTCTAGCCAAAAGGAAAAAGGACAACCCTGCTTATACATACAGATTTGAAGCATTTATATATTCAAGGGAAACGGCTAACGCATTTTCGGAGTTAAATGACCCTATTGACCAGGAAGAAAGGTTCCGGAAACAAGTAGAAAAAAGGGCCAAAGGCGATGATGAGGCCCATATGATGGACGAGGATTATATTAATGCTCTGCAAATTGGTTTACCGCCAACCGGCGGTTTAGGTATCGGGATTGACCGGTTAGTTATGCTGCTTACCGATTCAGCGTCAATTCGCGATGTACTGTTATTCCCGCTGATGCGTCCCAGGGATTAAAAAAGACTCTTGAAAAAGAGTCTTTTTTAGTGGATAAAAAAGTGTAGCCCAGGTGTAAGTTAAGAAAAACTCCCCCTCGCTACGTTATGCGCTTCGCTGCAATCCTGAACGTCGGATATGCCCCCCATTTTGTCGAAACGGTGGGTTTTCAGATACCGCGCGGTTTGGGTAACAAAATGAAAAATTAAAATAAAGTAAATTGCACCGAAATAAAGAATTTAGCAGTAAAAAGAGATTAATTACTCATAAACCCCATTCCTTAAAATATTTCTCGTTTGACGAAAAATAAAGCCCATGGTATATTTGTTATTGTCGTTTGGAATTGCCCGGAAAATATTGCTCAAGCTAGATATTTCGGGCAGTGAAGGCAAATAAATATCTGATGCCGGACTTGACAAGCTAATGGTTTACATGGTAAAATGAAATTCCAGTTTGTGAATATGTTGTTAAATTAATGTTTGCCTCCAAAAACTACCGGTTGACGAAAAGCAGCCAGTTATGGTAGTATGGAATTCCGCGGCTGGTTGAGAGCCGGTGCGGGAGAAGAAGT
>NZ_LGTE01000019.1 GCF_001263415.1 Thermincola ferriacetica | reverse complement strand
CAATTTCAAGCCCTCACTGTCGTAAACACAGGCTTGCCGCCCTCCACTAAGTCGCAACTCATCACTTTAATGTGCAGCGGTTTTTTGATATCCTGCAGAGTAAATGCAGTAGTAAAGCCTCAAAACAGTATTTTCGCCATCTTCGGGCATGCGGGAACTCCCTGCCTGCCCGGCAGCGGGTTTGCGGGCGCAGTCGCTCCCAAACGGTAGGCGGAGAACCTCCCTATCCTGCCGTAGGAGGGGAGAAAGAAAAATAGGAGCCACTGCCCGGTGAAACAAACGTTGCTCCGGGGTTGCAGGCGGAAACGATTTACCACAGAGAGGTCATTACTTGAATGTTTTCTTTGGGTTGCAGAAAATACCCCAGAGAGCTCAGAGAACACAGAGAAAACACCTTTTACCATTAATTCTCCGTGTCCTCTGTGGGCTCTGTGGTTGCGGATTAAACTGGAGCCTCGCTCGGGAAAATATTTAAGTTCCCCAAAGTGCTTAATCACCCCTATTCGCCAGTGCTCCCGTTTTCTTCCGGTATAAAGGGCTGTACTGTAAACAATACGTCGGCAGGCACATTAAGCAACCATAACATGGCCTGCTCCCTGTCCCCCGACACCTGTTTCATTACATTGGCATTAAGGGTAAGGGTAACCCCTTCTTCCTCATCCTTGTTGTAAAAAGACCAGGAGAAACCATTTCCGTTCCGGCAGATAAAACTACCTGCTTCCGAATCGCATTTTAACAGGAAACGCACTGCGTCGTTACCGCAGCTTTCCCTGTCGGCAATAACCAGCATATTTTCGGACAGACCGATAATGTCCACAGCATACTTGCAGGCTTTATAACCAATCAGGACTCCGGGGCAAAGATGGGTGTGGTGCTCGGCCAGCTCCTGTAAATCAGGGGGTAATAGTTTCCAGTCCATATTTCCCTCCTCATTTTTTAAGTAAAAGGATGTACTTTTTACTTCGGCAGTTCCCGTTCCTTTCCTTCCAGGAATTCTTAAAATAGTTCATTTACACTTTTACTATATTTAAAAAAGGAAAATGGAAAACTTTGTCGAATAATGGACATAGATTCTATTATTAATTTTCGGAGGTGAAAACATATTAAAGTCAAAATTGCCTATAAGATTTGCGGGGCCTTTACTATTGTTTTTTGGTCCATGGTGCTCATAGCTGTTTTAGCCTATACTAAGTTTGCAGGAATAGGCGATCAATTAATAGCCGCAAAGGCCGGAAACAGTGATGTAATAAACCGCATAGTGCAAGAAAACCTGCAAGCCCTTGCCTGGCAGTTGGGAATTATAATTGTTGTGGTACTTATTATATCGGTGGGCTTCACAGTTTACCTTATTCGCAATGTAAATAGGCCGGTCAAACTGTTGAAAGATTTAACCAACCGGATTTCTAACGGCGATTTAACCGAAAAGATTAGTAATATTGAAGTCATTAAAACCAACGACGAGCTCGAAGACCTGGGCAATTCTTTGCAACTGATGTATAAACACCTGAAGAAGTTCCTTTACAACATCTTCATGGCTATAGACAATGCGGTAAAAACCAGCGATACTTTAAATAGCAACTCACAGAACAGCTTATCCGCTATTGAACAGGTAACGGCGGCCATTCAACAGATCTCTGTCGGCAGCCAGTCACAAGCTGAAGACATCCACAGAACTTCCGCCATTATCAGCAAACTGAACAAGGCATCGCAAGTTGTTAAAGAAAGCGCTTACCAACAAAATCAAAGTGTAAAAAGAACAGTGGAAACCATCAATAAAATAGCAGAAGCCATTGATAAAGTGGTCTATAATACCAAACTGATTGTGGATGATACCAAAAACAGCTATGCCGCCGCAACTGAAGGAAAAGACCTGGTGGACGAAACTATCGAAGATATAAAAGGTATTAAAACCATGGTAGATAACATAGCTCAAAAAATGAATTCCCTGATCGAACGATCCAACCAGATAGGCGAAATTGTACAAGTCATTGATAATATTGCTGAACAAACCAATCTACTGGCGCTGAACGCAGCTATTGAAGCCGCAAGGGCCGGTGAGCACGGTAAAGGCTTTGCTGTTGTCGCCGACGAAGTAAGAAAACTTGCTGAAAACAGCCGGAAATCAACGGAAGAAATCAGGACCCTGATTGCCGGTATCCAACTCGAAACCGAAGAAGTAAACAAGGAAATGACCAAAGCCACAGCCGACGTTGAAGAAGGCGCTCAAGTAGCTTACCGGGCCGGAACAGCGTTGCGGAATATCATCAAAGCTGTAAACAAGGCAGCGGCCCAGGTAGAAGAAATTAATGCCGCCATGGATAACATGAAGGACCAAAGTAAAGAGATAACCGAGGCCATAAACATTATCGCCGGAATTACAGAGGAAAACAACAAGATTACCGATGAATTGTCTGCCGAAAGCGACACTGCCAATAATTCTATTCTAAACATTTCCAGCATAGCAGAAGAAAATGCAGCCTCAACCCAGCAAATAAGCGCCTCCATAGAGCAGTTTACTATTAATACCAACCAGATTATTTCCGACATTAACAAACTGGACGAATTAATTAAAAACCTGCGTAAAGAATCGGAATTTTTCAGATTACGGTAAATTTAAACCCCTGTCAGTAAGACAGGGGTTAAGTTTACTTTTGCATCTTGTCAATAATATCTCTTGCTATAACCACACCACAAGCGCCGGCCTGAGCCAGGCCGCGGGTAATACCGGCCCCGTCGCCGCCTGCGTATAAACCTTCTATTTCCGTTTCGAAATGATTGGTCAGGTTCGGGCGGGAAGAATAAAACTTAGCTTCCACACCATAAAGCAGGGTATGCTCTGAGGCAATCCCAGGCGTCACTTTATCCAGAGCCTGAATCATTTCTATGATACTTTTCATTGTATTGTATGGCAACACCAGGGCCAGGTTGCCGGGTACGGCCTCTTTTAGGGTTGGTTCCACAAAACCTTCCTTAATTCTTTTCTCTGTTGATCTACGGCCGTTCAGTATATCACCGAATTTCTGAATCAAAACACTGCCATTGGATAAATCATTAGCCAGTCTGGAAATAGACTTGGCATACTCTATGGGCTTATCAAAAGGATAAGAGAATTTGTGGGAAACCAGTAAGGCAAAGTTTGTATTGTTACTGCCTAAATTCTTATCTTTGTAAGCATGGCCGTTAGCCAGCATCACACCGGAATGGTTTTCAATGACCACGTGACCGGACGGGTTGTTACAGAAACTCCGGACTGTTGTGCCAACGGAAGTCCTGTAAATAAACTTACCTTCATATAAATGTTCATTGATTTCTTCCATAATGATGTCCAGGGTTTCCACACGAACCCCTATATCCACCTGGTTATTGACCATTTCCAGGCCGTGCCGTTTCAGAATTTCGGAAAACCATTCCGAGCCGTCCCGCCCGGGCGCAATGACCACTTTGTCGGCATAGAATTTTTCTGCAGATTTTGTAATAACACCCTTAACCCTGTATTTTTCGCCGGTTTTTTCAGTAATTAAATCGGCCACCTCTGTCGCAAATGTCATATCAATGTACCCGTTGAGAAACTCAAAAATACTTTTTAAAATTTCCAGGTTTTGTTCCGTTCCCAAATGCCTTACCTGGGCCCGCAGCAATTTCAGCCCGGCGGCAAGCCCGCGCTTTTCAATGTCTTTTACCGCCGGATTATTGGGGTCTGTGGCCACTGAATTGGCGCCGTGTTTGATATTAATTGCATCAACATATTTAATTAAATTTAATACTTCAGAAGGTGGCAGATAATCAGTCATCCAACCCCCAAATTCGGTGGTAATGTTAAATTTTCCGTCCGAATAAGCGCCGGCGCCGCCAAAACCGTTTGTTATCGAACAGGCGGGTAAGCAGCCGCCGGATTTTTTCTTCTCTGTCGGAGGCGGGCACTTGGTCAGTTTCTTTTGCAGAATCGGACAGGTCCGTTTATAAATGTCCTGGCCCTTATCAATTAATAATACCTTCATATGAGGGGCTTTTAAAGCCAACTCATAACAGGTAAAAATACCGGCCGGACCTGCACCTACTACAATAACGTCATATTTTTTCACAGTACCACCCCTGTTTTTCGACAATTCCCAAACAGATTAATTATGTATCATTTGACGAAATATTTCAATATTAATTATTGGAATGGTTTCCAGTACCTGTTAAACAAATAAAACCGCAGGCTGTTACCTGCGGCCTTGCTGAAAATGACCTGTAATTTTTTCATATGAAAGACTTGTAACTTTTAGTGAGCACAATTGCCAGGGTGATGTTCATGATGATGGTGGTGTTCTCCATGGTGATTGCAGACCGTTCTTCTCGATATAAATTGTCCCCGTGCAAAGGCTTCAGCTACTTCTTTAATTGGACCGGAGGCGCCAAAAAGGACTTTAAAGCCTTGGGATTCAAGGGCTTCCAGGGCGCCTGGCCCAATCCCTCCGACTATTACCACCTCTACCCCCTTATTTTTCAATAAACCGGCCAATCCTTCATGCCTGTGTTGAAGCCCTTCTGCTGAAATTTCCTCAATGTCCACAATTCGGTTCTCGCTGTTAATTTCCACAATGGCAAAACCGGTGCTTCGGCCAAAATGCTGGTTGACCTCGCCGTCGTTATTCGGAATGGCAACCTTCATTAAAAAATCCCTCCAATTAATTTTTTATATATTATTGAACTTCATCTCTATATTTTTTGCTGATTAACCGTGCCACATTAGCAACGGTTTCATTCACGTCTGTTTTTTCCTCAAAGTAGTTTTCAATTTCACCTCGGTCAGAATACGCAGCAAACTCTGGATCCAAAGGTAACTGACCTAATAAGGGTACACCCATCTTCCCCGTTGCTTCCTCAGTATTATCGTGGCCAAATAATTCAATCCGTTTGTCACAGTCCGGACAGTGAACATAAGTATAATTTTCCACCAATCCAATGACAGGAATGTGCATCCGGTCAGCCATGTGAATAGCTTTTTTGACAATCATGGTCACCAAGCTTTGCGGCGTTGTAACAACTATAATTCCGTTTAGGGGCAGTGTCTGCATAACAGTCAAAGGAACGTCACCGGTCCCAGGTGGAAGGTCCACCAACATGTAATCAAGTTCGCCCCACTCAACATCTGTCCAAAACTGTTTCACCACCCCTGAAATAACGGGTCCTCGCCAGATTACAGGTTCATCTTCGTTGGGAAGAAGAAGGTTCAGGGAAATAACTTCGATTCCTGATCTAGTCTTAGCCGGCTGAATGCCCTTTTCTCCATTTTTCAGCCTACCGTGTAAACCAAAAAGCCTGGGTATACTGGGGCCGGTAACGTCAGCATCCATGATACCCACCTTAAAACCCTCATTCCTTAAAGCTACCGCCAGCATAGCCGTAACAGAGCTTTTACCGACACCGCCTTTCCCACTCATAACGGCAATGACGTTGCGGATATTATGTTTGTTTTCAGGCATGCCGGGACAACTTTCTCCACTGCATCCTTCCTTTTGACTACAGGTACTGCAAGCACTGGACATTATAGCGTTCCTCCTTCAGGTTATTACGGGCATATGCCCATTTATTATTATAATCCTATTTCTATTTCTTGTCAAATATTCAAAACCAATATTACCCATTAAATTTTAATAATCATTCCCTGTCAGTGTGCCCGTTATACCTTTTCTGTCCTCCCAGATTGAAGACAAATTGCATAACGCGACAAGGGGAGGTTAAATGATTGTTGCAACATTTAACCTCCCCGAATTTTTTGAAATAACCTTTGTCAACATTTACAAAGAATCAATGGGAATAAAACGGCGCCCTCTAAATATCCCGGGAATCCCCTGAAAATCTTTTATCAGCTTATGTGCATAATCAAAGTCTGCCGCAATATCTCCGCATGAATGGGCGTCGGAACCGGTGGTAACTTTTGTTCCGCCGGCTTCAATATATTGTTTAAGTATTTCCGAATCAGGTGTGCATTCCGTAAAACCCCTTCTTAAAGGCGAAGTGTTTATTTCCAGGACAATTCCCTTATTTACCATTTCCTGCACGATTTCAAGGGTCATTTCTTTTTCTGAATAGGATCCTTTAAAGTATCTTTTAGGCAGGTCGAAATGGGCCAGTACATCAAACCCGCCAAATTTTACGGCTTTAAGTACTTCTCTGTAGTATTCACGAAATATCTGCTGCTTGGAATAGTTTCCTGATATAACTTTATCTCCGACATAAGTTTCACCCAGATAGTGTATGCCAACCATTACAATATCAAAATCTTTTTTTAAAACATCTTCAAATTCCCTGGGATATAAATGGGGTTCGGCAAACTCTATCCCTTTGAGAACCTGGATTTTGTCCCCGAACTCTTCCCGCATGCGTTCTATAGTCTCAGAATACTTCGCGTAATTGAAATATTTATACCCATTATCACTCGGGTTGTTATCAATGTGATCAGTAAAACAAATATAGCTTAGTCCTTTACTGATAGCCGCCCGGCACATATCTGCCATATGGTCTTTTCCATCTGCCGAGAAATTGGTATGGGTATGTAAATCTGCAAGAACATTCAACTGGCTCGCCTCCAACTGTTACAACAACGATAATCCTAACTTATTATGTTATAACATGTTTTGAAGCGTTTAGCAATGAACAAGCTTGCGAAGCAATCCCATTTTTTTGCGAACTAGCGCTATTTTTCTTGCTATTTGGTTTATCACCCGTTGTTTCGGTTCATTAATTTATCCGTTTGCTTTTTCGTCTACTTATTCAACAGGCGGAACTGCAAAAACACGTTCCGCCCGAAGATCTGGCACCGGTAATCAATCGGCGTTGGCGCCCTGGTTTCTTCCCTGATAGACCGCCACATCAACCAGAACGAACTATTGGAGGCCCTGAAAAAACACCCTTCGGTCAAACCCCTGGTCGAGAGAACTGAGCCTAAAGAATATATGGCCCATCTAATTCCGGAAGGCGGCTACAAAGGTATGCCAAAAATAGTGGATCATGGCCTGGGTGGTAGTCGGAGATGCGGCGATACCGGTCAATGTAAGCCGTCATTTACCCCATTAACTGGCTGCAGGCGCAGGGTAAATCTCAGTTACTTTTATTTTTACCACATATGTAGGTTTTGGAAGATTTAAATTTAACCCTTCCACCGCAGAACAAACCTTATCGTAGAGTTCACCCTGATCCAGGAGTTCAGCTTCCCCTTTAAACTGGTACCCGACCATTTTCTTGTGGTCTGCCACGACGATACATATTTTATTATTTTCCTGTAAGTTTTTTCTGGTTTTGGCTGAAAAAATGTCAGCAAAAACTAAATTTTCGTCGTCCAGAACCTGAATCGTTCCTTTGAATGATGCATTAGGCATCCCGTTGCTGTCAGCCGTGGCAGCAACACATAATTTAACGTCCTCAATAAATTTTTTCATTTCAGCCGTTAACTTACCCACGTCAAGCACCTCCAAGACTTTTCTCTATTTAACTAATTAACTCTGCCTGATATTAAACCCAATACTACTTTTATCACCTCCTCCTTTACATATTAACCCTTTAACACTATCATCGCTGTAAATTCCTTAACATTTAAAAAAAAACCTCCAAAAGGAGGTTAACACTAATTAAGCCAACTATTGTTTTTCAGAAAAAACGGCATTTTTAAGACAAAAATCTGTTTTTATTGTATAATATTTACCATGTTTGCTGACAATTCCCGCGTCCCTTAACCCTGATAAAACCTGGGACACCTTGACGCGGGAAGCTCCAATTAAGTTGCCCATTTCCTGCTGCGTTATATTTAACTCAATTATTGTCATATCGGATGCCACTTTCCCATATTCGTTGGCCAGCCGAATTAACAACCTTAGCAGCTTTTCTTTAACAGATACCCCTGAAGTCTCACTAACTTGCTGCATAATTGTATTCAATTTGCGAGCCAAGTGACTTATTATCTTTACGGCAAAACCAGGATTGCGTTGAATGACCATTTCCAAATCCTGTCTACTAAAACCGCACAATCGTGCATTTTCTAAAGCAACTGCGCTAAAATGCAACTCGTGATCCTGAAATAAAGCTGTTTCCCCCAGCACTTCCCCAGGACCGACGATAGAAATAATTATTTCCCTTCCATCCTCTGTATTTTGAATAAGTTTAAATTTCCCAGATTTTATTAAATAGACAGTACGGTGGTCTTCTCCTTGCCTGAACAAGAACTGCCCTTTAGCAACTGACCTGTTTATCACCCCCGGGCAAATACTGTAAAAATCGGTGTCACTTAGCCCTTGAAATAGCGGTAATTCCCTTAAACAAAGGAGATGACGAGGCATATACTCACCAACCGTTCCTGCAATTTATTAATCTTTACTTCAAACTGCAAGAAAAACATGTTAAGTAAAGTATAACAAAAGGAGTAAAGGCTATCAACCCGGGGCAAAACGGTTTAACCGGACATAAGCTTTAATTAACCGATAATGGGGCCAACAGATAATTTTTAAAGTATCTTTAGTAAAAAAGGAACTAAAATTACTGTAATAAACCCCGCCAAACCTATGGCCAGGCCGCTCATAGCCCCCTGGACCGGCCCAAGTTCAATGGCCTTTGTGGTTCCAATTGCATGAGCAGAAGTACCCATAGCTATCCCCACGGCAACTTCATCCCTGATACCAAATAACTTACAAATCAACGGCCCTATAACAGCGCCTATCATACCGGTAACTATTATCGCCCCCGCCGTGACGGAAGGAATGCCGCCGATTTGCTTGGCGACTTCAATACCAATAGGGGTAGTTATCGATTTGGGCAGCAAGGAAACAGCTAAATCTCCTGTAATGCCGAATAACTTAGTCAAAAAAAATACGCTTGTTATACTGACGACGCTGCCGACAGTTATGCCCACAATTATGGGAATAAAGTGATCCTTCAGGAGGGATAATTGCTGATACAGCGGAACGGCTAAAATAACGGTAGTGGGACCTAGAAAATATGAGATAAAACGACCTCCCTTATTATAAGTTGCAAAAGAAATATGGAATATCGAAAGGAAAACCGTAATGATAATTACACTAACCAGCAATGGATTGCAAAGAGCAATCCTGAATCTCCGGTATATAATCAGGGCGCATTGAAAGGCCAATACTGAAATGCCAATACCAAATAACGGTGAATTTAACAGTGCAGTCATTTATTTAGTTTCCTCCCTAATAACTGGACAGTAAGACCTGTGGAGACCATAGTAACGACGGTAGAAAACAAACATATAATTACAATTGCCAGCCATTTGCCATGCAGCAAATCCATTAAAGTTATCAGGCCGACAGTGACCGGAATGAAAAAAAAGCTTAAGTTATCCAACATTAACTTACTTACTCGGTCTACCATTTCCACTTTAATGACTCCCGCACCAAGGCAGGCCAGGAGAATGGCCATTCCCAGCACATTCCCCGGTATGGGAAGAGAAAGCAACTTGCTAACTGTATCTCCGATATAAGAAATAATTAAAATAATGGCAATCTGGCTCAATAGTTTCAATTTAAACCAACCCTTTGTTTTTTTAGAAAGAAGCTTCCGGGCAAACCCGGAAGCTTCAGTAATGTATGCAACAATATTTTCAGTAAGATTATTCAGCCAGAAAAGCTTCGCCAATGGCATCGGCCGCTAAAATGGCGTTGTATACCAAATCAGGAGTTACGGGGAACGGCATGTTATAGATTGTTTCCCCCTCTGCACAGGACATTTCAGCAACTTTCCTGATTTTCTCGGGAGTAACTTCCGTTACACCAATTTGTCTTAATGTTACAGGCAGTCCCACAGAAACGCAGAACTCCAGAACCTCATGCAATTCCTCATTGCTGCGGTTTTCCATAATCATTTGCACCAGGGTTCCAAAAGCAACCTTCTCACCATGGAAATAATGATGAGTTTCTTCCAGCGCGGTAAGGCCGTTGTGTACGGCGTGGGCTGCGGCCAGGCCGCCGCTTTCAAAACCAAGGCCGCTTAACAGGGTATTGGCCTCGACCACTTTTTCAACATCTTCAGTAGCCACACCCTTTTCTACTGCCAACTTGGCCCTGTAACCATAATCAATTAACAACTGGTAGCATAACCTGGCCAGGGCAAGGGCCGACTGGGTAGCAGCACCACCGGGCATATTTTTGGCCGCAGCCTTGGCACAGGCGTCAGCTTCAAACCAGGTAGCCAGGGCATCACCCATTCCGGCAACCAGGAGGCGTACAGGCGCCTTAGCCACTATGCCGGTATCAACCAGTACCAAATTGGGGTTAGCGGGTAAAATCAGGTAACTCTCAAATATCCCCTCGGGAGTATAAATTACCGACAGAGCGCTGCAGGGAGCGTCAGTGGAGGCAATGGTCGGGACGATCACCACAGGGAGGTTCATGTAGTAAGCCACTGCCTTGGCAGTGTCGAGGGTTTTTCCTCCACCGATGCCAATTATTACATCTGCTTTTACCTCTTCACCAATGGCCTTTAGGCGGTTGATTTCCTGCATTGAGCACTCGCCGCCGAACTCTTCGAACTTAAAATTGATCCCATTGTCCTGCAGGCTTTTCTGGACATCTTCCCTAGTGAGGGGCAGGGCAATCTTGTCCCCTATAACCAGAGCAAATTTACCAAGGCTTTTCACTTGTTCACCGATCTGCCTGATAGCACCCTCACCCTGTACATAACGACCTGGAGAAATCATGATTTTCTGAGCCATTTGAATTACCTCCTTAACTTTTTGAATTTGATAAAATGAATTTAATTTAATGCGGCGAGCAGATCTTTATGCGGCGCCGCAATAAATTCCGCTCCGGCATAAAACCCGTCCTCCCGCAGCTTTTGCACCGCTGCATTGATACTTGACTTTATAGCGCTTACTTCTCCGCTCAGGAGAAAAAAACTCTTGCCTCCCAGCCCCCGGGCCAGCCTCACTTCCAGCAAATCCACACTGGCTGCTTTGGCGGCAACGTCAGCGGCGGTAATGGCTGAAGCGACCGAATAAGTCTCCACAATGCCAAGGGACCGAATCTTCTCAATGGCGTTGGTTCCCGATAAGGCGGGGAAAACTGACCTGTGTACATTGGGCAAAATCAGGGTATCTATCACCTGGTCAGCGGCACGGGCCATCCCTGCTTTTATAGAGCTCTGTACAGCTCCCACATCTCCTGCCACCAGGGCTATAAACTTACCCGGACAGACAGGCATGGCCTGCAGTAATTTAACGTCAGCCGCCTTTACCATCTCATCGGCGGCAGTAATACCCCGGGCAATGCTCTTCATTTCCAGTAAACCTATTGCCGCTTTCATTGTTCCACCTCCTTTAGTTCTCTATTACAATTTCTTTTTCTGTGACCATGGCTACCCGGCCATTTATACTTGCATGAAGGGGAACACTCAAAGCGCCTTCCGGGGCTTCAGCTATCAGGTCTCCGCATTTGACCGAATCACCGGGCCTTACTACCGGTTTGGCGGGAGCGCCAATATGCTGTGACAGCGGAAGGGTCACCCTATTTGTACTGAAGCTTTTCGGGCTAAGAGGAGCCGGCAGGTTATAGGATTCCAAATTTAACCTTATTATCAGCCTTTTTACAGGAATTTTCTTCATTTCCCGGTCAGCATTAGCCTGCAGTGTGGCGTTACTGTAAGGATTCTTAAGTCCTGCCGCCTGCAACTGCTTCTTCAGTTCCGCGTTTATTCGGTTAGGCGCCAGGCCCATATCACAACCGTAAATCTCACAGGCCCCGCACTGGCAGCAAAGGAATGCCATGGCCAAATCACCGGCCAGACCACCGATACCCTGTCCCACGGCCCGCATGACCCGGTGGGGTTTCATCCTGTGGCCTAAGAGGTATCTGGGGCAAATTTCCGTGCATTTGTTGCACTGGCAGCAAACGGACCTGGCCCGGTTTAGAGTATGGGTCATGGTTATTTCTTTTCTGGCAAGTAGTGAGTGGTTTTCCGGCAGTACAATCAAACCTTTGGTGATTTTTGTCACCGGTTTGTCTGGGTTCTCCAGGACGGTGCCCATCATAGGACCGCCCTCAATCACCTTGTACTTTTCCGGCACAGGATTAGCTGTTTCAACTAATTCCCGTACACTGATACCAACAGGCACCTTCACCGTCAGGGGCTTCTCCACGGCGCCTGTAACAGTAACATATTTCTCCGTTACAGGTTTGCCGGCCAAAGCATGTCCGACATTTAACAAGGTTTCCACATTGGTAACAACTGCTCCCACGTGCACTGGAATGCCACCCTCAGGTACTATCCTCCCCGTAGCTTCATAGAGCAAAACCTGCTCGTCTCCTGCCGGGTAAAAATCCCCTAACAGCTTTAATTCAATTTTGCCGGAACCTTTAATGGCTTTTTCGAGGGCCTCGACCGCTGCCGTGTACTTGGCTTTGAGAGCAAATATACCTTTGGAAGCTCCTGTTATCTCCAAAACCTTTAACAGGCTGTCCGTCAGGAAACGGGCCTCTTTTTCCATTAACTGCTGGTCAACCCGCAGTAAAGGCTCACACTCAGCGCCGTTGACGACAACTACATCTACTTTCGCATCCAGTTTCTTATAAGCCGGGAACCCGGCGCCACCTGCTCCCACTACTCCGGCTTTCTGAATCGCCGCAATGGCTTCTTTAGACATCTCACTTCACCTGCCCATCTAAACAATGGAGAAACCGTCAACTAATACACAGCGGCGCTGCCTGGTAAAGCTGCTGGCGGCGGTAAGTCCTTCGCCTGTAGGGCCTGCAATGGTGAAGGTGGTATACCCTTCACCGCCTATACCGATACCGGCATAGGATGGCCCGTTTTTCACAAAAATTGTGGTTTGTATTGCCCTGGCGAAAGCGCTCAGGTTATCAATATTTTGCGAATGCATTACCGCTGTATGGCGGTTGCCGTGCTCAACCCGAACACCGACTTCTATGGCCTTTTGCACGTTAGGCACCCGCACAATCGGGAGAATAGGCATCATCAGTTCTTCCAGGACAAAGGGGTGGTCTTCATCCACTTCACAAATAATTAATTTGGTGTCTTCGGGAATATCAACTCCAATTTTCTTCATGATGTAAGCGGCGTCTTTCCCGACATATTCTTTGTTAATACCTCCATAAAGCTTTTCCGGCTTTACAGTGCATCCTTCTGCCTTTAGGTTCTCGTTCTTAGTCAGTACCAAATCCATCAAGGCTTTAATTTCCCTGTCATTAGCCAGGTATGCACCGTTCTGTTTCATGTAGGAGATCAACTGGTTGGCCACATAGTCCACCACAATTACTTCTTTTTCAGCTATACAAGGCAAATTATTATCAAACGAAGCACCGGCTACAATGCTTTTGGCTGCCCTCTCCAGGTCGGCTGTCTCGTCTACCAGCGCCGGCGGGTTGCCTGCTCCTGCCCCAATGGCCTTTTTACCTGATGATAAGACCGCCTTCACCAGCCCCGGACCGCCGGTAGCCACAAGAAGTTTGATATCCGGATGTTTCATCAAAGCATTTGTGTTTTCAAGGGACGGACTGGCAACTGCTGTCAGAACATTAGCCGGCCCACCCGCCTTTTCAATAGCTTCGTTAAGAATCTCTACTGTTAAAAGCGAAGCCTTTTTGGCCCCCGGATGAACACTGAAAACAACAGAATTACCGGCAGCTACCATGCTGATACTGTTGTTTATAACTGTTGCACAAGGGTTAGTGGAAGGAGTGATGGCCCCAATAACACCGTAGGGAGCCCTTTCGATGAGGGTCAATCCCCTGTCACCGGTGACGGCGCTTGGCTGCAGGTTTTCTGTACCGGGTGTTTTCTCTGCAGCAACACGGTTTTTAATAATCTTATCCGTTACTCTCCCCATCCCCGTTTCTTCAACTGCCAGCCGGGCCAGTTCTTCGGCATGGGCTATAGCGGCTTCCCGCATTGCCTTTAAAAGCATTTCCCGTTTTTCAATCCGCATAGCGACCAGTTCTTTTTGGGCCGCTTTAGCTGCTTTTACAGCCTCGTCAACGGACTCAAAAATTCCCTTGGCTTTGCCGGCAAAGCTGTCCCCGGAACCTCCGGAAACCATCTTTTTCATAACTTCCTCAACAATCTTTTCTATTTGATACGCTTCAATGGCCATGTATTATTTCACCTCTCAGTCGTTAATTTAAAGCCTTGATGCCTGCCTCGGCCACCTGCTTGTCCTGTTCGACGCTCCCGCCGCTCACACCGATGGCCCCAACCAGAGAACCATCCAGATAAATGGGGTATCCACCGCCAAAGGTGACTATGCGGCCCCTATTAGTAACTTCAATGCCGTACAGTTCCTGGCCCGGTTGAGCAATCTCCGCCAGTTGATGGGTAGGCATCTTAAGGGCAAGCGCTGTATAAGCCTTGTTAATTGCTATGTCCACACTGGCCAACAAAGCTTCATCCATGCGTTGAAAGCTTTTTAGGTTCCCGCCGTCGTCTACTACAGCAATGACCATTGGTATACCTATTTTTTCAGCCTCTTCCTGCGCCTTCGCTATCACTTTTTGGGCCTGTTCCAAAGTCAGTTTCATTTCCTCCCCCCCTTTGCCGGTGTTTGGTAAAGGGCTGTACCTTTCCAGCTCGCGAAGTACTAACCTGGTTACGAGTTCTTTTGTTTCCCGCCGGCCAACAACCCTGGCCATTATAAATAACAGGTCTGAAAGTCGGTTTATATATGCTAACAAATTGGCATTTATCTGGTCCTTAACGGCAAGACCGGTTAAGAGCCTCTCCATCCGCCTTACCACGGTTCGGCTTATATCAAGGAAGGAAGCCGCCAGACTTTCTCCCGGCGTTACAAAACCTCTGACCCCGCCACATTCTTTGGTAAATTGGTCAATCAATGTTTCCAGACGCTCTACATGTTCATAATGGATTCTGGCAGGAAGCTGCATGGCAGAATCAGGAGTGGCCAGCTCAGCGCTTACCACAAACAGCTCCTGCTGTATTTGATGAATTATTTTTTTTATGTCCTCGTATTTAATAAGCGATTTTGCCGCGCCCAGAAAAGAATTGGCTTCATCCACCGTGCCATAAGTATCCACCCGCCGGTTGCACTTGCTAACCTTGTCCCCATTGTATAAGGTTGTTTCTCCTCCGTCTCCTTTTTTGGTATAAATTTTCATAATTGCTTTTCACCATCCAAAAGAGACAGTTTTTCCGGCTGCAGCAAATCACCGCAAGTCTCTACTTCATCAATTATGCCGACAATAGCGCAATCAATAGGGGCATTTTCTTCTGTCACAGCGCGCCTGGCAGTACTTCCGTCAACGCAAAGAACCATTTCCCCAATACCGGCACCAACAGAATCCACAGCCACCAGTGGGTACTCTACTTTTTGAGGATAGAGCGCTACCGGCACAACCAGAAGCAGTTTACATCCGGTGAGCCGAGGGTCTTTACTGGTGGAAACCACCGTTCCGACAACTTTTGCTAGATACATCACCGCACCTCTTTCTATCATCACTCATAGCAGATCTCGATGCCTGCCTCGGCTGCCGTTTCTTTAGCTAACGGGGTAACCACGGTATTTTTCGCAACAATTATTTTATAGTTTTCGGCGGCAGCAGCCTGTACTTTTGCCGAAGTCAGCACGCCTTCAACTCTAAACCTTCGTGAATTGTTAATGGGATCACAACCGAGGGCCTGCATGACACCTGGTAGAAGGTAATCTGCCTCCACCAGTTTGACACCAAACCGGGCCAGCGATTTCAGATTTTCCCGGAGCCTGGCTTTATGTTCAGGTTTACCGCCGGCGAGCCCTAATCTTTGCAGTTCAGGAGAATCTGGATCAGCCGAATTGGTGACGGCTATTACGGGTTTTCCCATCATCAAAGCCCATCCGGCCAGACAGGTAACCTCCGTGTCCTGAATCCCGCCGGCCAGCTTGGCGGCTGTATTGACAGTCAGGGTTGGCAGCATCACCAGAGACGATTTTTTTACTGCGGCAAGTAATTCGTTTTTTTCAAGATTTTCGGTTACCCCGAAAATCCTGCTTAATTCCTGGGGGTCAAAAATCCGGCTGGCCGCCTCTGACAAGACCGGCCTTAAAACAATCCCGCGGTTTTTCATTTCCTCCAGTTTAAATTTAACCCTGGGCCATATGGCTCTGCCCCCCGTTAACAGGACCAGCACTTCCTGCTGAGCAGGGCAGTTTAATTGTTTCAATACTTCGGAGGTAATTAATTTTACTAACTCTCGCATTTCCACTGCCGCCACCTCCCTTATGCACAGTGCATGGCGATACCCAGCGGAGTTACCAGCAAGGGGTTGTAAGGCTTGACTGTCGGTAAGCCGGTGTACCGTGAAATTACTTTTTCAATGCCCTCCAAACAGGCCGTCCCGCCTACCAGAAAAATGGGCCCGGCATCTCTTCCGGCAATATGGGTATTGATTATATCAGCTACTTTTTCTATAACGGGAATTACCAGAGGAAATACCTGGTCGTACTTGTCAGGATCTCTCTTCAGCCGTTCAGCTTCTTCAAAACCTATATTGTAAGCGCCGGCCAGGACCAGGCTGAAATGAGTGCCGCCCGTCGGTTCATCAGCCACATAAATAACATGGCCGTCCCGCAGAATGGAAATTCCCGTCGTCCCTCCACCGATATCCACGACGGCGCCATCTTTTATGCCCAGGACAGTTGCAGCAGCCGTAGGTTCATCAACAACATTGGTCACCTCGAGGCCGACAGCCTGGACCACATTGACGATAGCCCTGGTATCTTCCGCCCTGGTTCCCGGCGGAATGGCCACAGCAGCTTCTTCCAGGCTCCTACTGAGTTTTTCTTCCACCTGCTGTACCAGCTTCCTGACAATGTTGATGGCGCCTATGAAGTCAACTACCAGTCCGTCTTTAACCACCCTGGCTTCCTGCAAGGCCCCTGCAACGGGTTGTTTATTTTCATCCAGCACGGTAACGACGATATTGGCGGTACCCAAATCAATTCCGGTATAAAGCTTGCCCTTACAGTCCGGTCTTTCCGGGCAGAAAATTTTTTGTTCCATCCGGGCAATCAATTCATTGGGCTTTTCAAAATCAATCATCATCATCAGTTCCTCTGCTTGGTCCGATAATCCTGACCCTGTCCTGGTTGTTTAACCCGGCCGCATTGCCTTCTTCCACGTCAATATGCATCTCCAATTCGAAGTCTTTGTGGACACGCACCAGAACGTTCTTAAAAATAACCCCCCTGAGGCCGGGCACTTCCACATCGACCCTGGACCCGTCCTGAACGCCAAAACGCTCTGCGTCGCCGGGACTCATGTGAATATGCCGCCTGGCTATAATTACACCGTTCTCCAGGGTAACAGCTCCCCGGGGCCCTATTATAATCAGCCCCGGCGTACCTTCCAGGTCACCTGAATCCCGCACGGGCGGATTGACCCCAAGTTTGAAACCGTCGGCCCGGGAAATCTCAACCTGGGTTTTCTTGCGCACAGGCCCCAGCACCCTGACTTTTTCAATAATACCTTTGGGGCCGGCCAGAGTAACTGTCTCTCTTGCCGCATACTGCCCCGGCTGCAATTCCTTTAACACTGACAGTTCATACCCGGGTCCGAACAACAGATCGACATCCTGGCTGGCCAGGTGAACATGCCGGTTGGAGATTCCTATCGGCACCAGACCTTCCTCGTGGCTGCCCTCCTCCGGGCCGGCGGGGTTGTAGTTGAATCCCTGCAATTTTTTGGTCAGTTCTTCTAAAACCTGCTGTACCAGTTGGTTTTCATCTGTTATCATAGCACCACCTGCAAATTACCGGTCCGTGACAGGCGCCTGCCAACGGCGCCTGTCAGGGACCTTATTGAATTTTTTCGTCTTTAGCCAATCTTGGGTAAAATCTTTTCTACGTCGGTATGAGGTCTTGGAATTACGTGCACCGATACCAGTTCGCCAACTTTTGCCGCAGCAGCTGCTCCGGCATCTGTTGCTGCCTTGGTAGCGCCTACGTCGCCCCTGACCATCACAGTAACCAGACCTGAACCTATTTTTTCATAACCGATAAGTGTCACATTAGCGGCTTTCACCATGGCGTCAGCAGCCTCAATGGCGCCAACCAGCCCTTTTGTTTCAACCATTCCCAGAGCTTCGCCTTTCATTTAAAACCCTCCTTAAGCAGTTTTTTTGATTTAAGTCCTTGTTAATTTGCGTATTGGGTCAGAGATGTCAACCTTTAACCCTTTTTATTTTTCTTCTTGGCGCCCCTGTTTTTGGGCCCATCGTCGGGTTCATCCCGACCGCCCGTTTCCTCGCCCGTACCGGTCTTATCAGGAATACTGGCCCTTGTTGTCTCCGTAGTTTTTACACCCTTTTCGCCGGGACCTCCGGGCGCAGTTGTTGCATTCGTCCCTGAATCGTTTTCCTCACTCCCGGTTGGGTTAGCATTGGCTTTTATTGCATTGCCTTCCACATTACCCGTTTGCCTCACTTCAGGTTCTCTTGCTCCTGTTTCTCTTTTTATTGGGTCTTTTGTTTCTGTATCTACTGTTTCAGATTCTGCTGTTGCTTCCCGGAGCGCTCCCTCTGCCAGCACCATTTTTCCGGTATCTCCGGCAGGCCGCGGTATTACATGGACCGAACGGACGTCGTGCACCCGCCGGGCTTCCGCTGCTCCGGCTTCAACAGCCGCTTTTACAGCAGCAACGTCCCCCTCAAGTTTTACGGTTACCAGGCCGCCACCCTTGGTCAGTTCATATCCCAGCAGCCTTATGTTGGCGGCCTTGGCAGCAGCGTCCGCCGCAGCAATTGCTGCCGGCATTCCCACAGCCTCAATTAGTCCGAGGGCTTGTCTGATCATAACTACCCTCCTTCATTACTGTTTATGGCCTAACCCGGCCAGATCTTTAAAAGGTATTTTTTTCACCAATCGTGCCGCATTTGTGCCCACTAACCTGGCCACTTTTTCAGAAGCCCAATCCGCCGATAACAGGAACAGGGGCTCCGAATTTTCACCACGGTTAAAATAAACAGCTATGGAACAGGCAGGGTCTATCCCTATTCCTACTCCCAGTTTGGATTGGCGGGCTCCCCGCAAAGCCAGTTCTGCGGCGCTTAAGGTACCGTCTTCCTCTCCTTCCAGCCACGGCACTGATTCCTCTTCCATACCGGCTTTTATGGCAGAAACCAATTTCGAAAATTTCCTGTCCGCGTCCAACCCACGCGGGCGCAGTAAACTTATAACAGGCCGGCGTTCCAGTTCCTGCTCCATATTCAATTTATGCCACCTGCCTCTTCATAGGAGAGCACCAAGCCGGTGGCAACCGCGTTCCGCGGTCCTGCCTGCCCCCTGATATTACCGCGGCCCGCCACTACTCCGTATTCAGCCAAACGGTCGGAGATAAATCCCGGAATTTCGAAGTCCAGCGCTGAACCGCCAACCATAACCACAAATTCCACATTACGGATATTTCCGTGGGGCGCCACCCGCTGTAATGCCCTGACTGCATTGGTCACAAACACCTTTTTCTTGGCTTCCTGACGGATCAGTTTTATCTTTTCTAGGGAATCCTTGACCGGAATAGGCTCCATAACTCCCTTTTCTTTTAAGATTACTACCCTGGCAAAAAGCCTGGGGTCGAGGGCCTTGTCAAAAAACTGTACGCTCCCGTCTTCTGTCCGGATATGATACAAGGACTCGACCTTAGCTAAGGGATACCGCTTGATTTCCTCCGCCAGCCCGGGATTGTCCAGGCCAAGTTCGGAATTAATCAGCAGAGTGACCATATCTCCGGCGCCGGCCAGATGCACAGAATTGATGTGGCCTTCTCTGTCGATGATAGCTGCATCGGTAGAACCGCCCCCCATATCGAGAATGGCCAGGGGCCTGTCCGAACCCGGAGTGGTCAGGGCGCCACGTACAGCCATCTCTGCCTCCACGCCGGCAATTTCCACTTTAATACCTAATTCCCCGGCCAGTTTTTCGGCGATTTCCTGCATCTGCAGTTTGTTGGTTTTCACCATGGCTGCCAGTCCCACGGCATTTTCCAGAGAAAACTCGCCTGCCAGAGCACCCTGGACTTTCTGAGGTATAAAGGTATCTACGGCCAAAATATCCTGAATCTTCATGTTGTGCACCGGTTGGTTGGTTAGGTCGCTCATTACATGCCTGATACGTTCGATCATACCGCCGACATTGGTTCCGGGCTCTCCCCTGACATCTTCCAGTTTGCCGGCACTCTCAATTACTTCCTGGACTTTTTCCGCACCCGCCTGGATATCCACTTCAAATCTCTGTCGTGCACCCAGAATAGATAGTTTGCCGGCAGGAATGCGCCTCGTTTTCACATCACCCCGCGGGGTTCTGATAACCACTGCTGAACGGTTACCGATCAGCGCCCTGGCTACCGGTACAATCAGCTTGGTTTCTTCGGGCGTTAACTTAAATACAGTAGCTATCCCATAAGGGTCGGCCAGGACCTTGATTGTTTCCCCCGGCGCCGTAACTTCCACGGCCGCCTCCATATTTAAAGGGATGCGGTCAATGTATTCCACTTCATCTATGACAGGGATGATTTTATTCAGCCGGTTAGCAACCAAAACCCCGTCATCATTTTTCAGGATAGCCCCCTGTACATCCACGCCCCGCGCAACGGCCCTATTCAACTGCTCAGCCACAGTACGGAAATCCACATCCTGGTCAGCCACCACAATTACTTGTTTACCGGGCGGGCATCCGTCCAGGTTACTTAACCTTACAGTTGTCCCAATCCCTAAGCCTGCTCCACCGGGAGTGGCGGGATTATGGCCAATCATGGTAGACTCTGTAATAACAGTTTCGGTGATAGTTTCCATGGCCACATCGCCAATGACCGGCGTAGCTTCGTTGAGCCTTATTAAATCAATGTCATTTAAGCTGATACCAATAGAAGCCGTTGTTTCCTTAAGAACTTTAATAATACCTACCACGTTATCAACGGTACCCTTAATCCCGGTAGTCTTTGTTAACCCGCCGCCCAAAAACCTAAAGCCGTTAAAATACTCCGCTATGGCCACTTCGGTAGTTGAGTTGCCCACATCAACTCCGGCAATTATTTTAGCGCCCATTTTCCATGCTACTTCCGCAAGCGGTTCCTTTTTTCGTATACTTCTGCAGCCTGACGGACCATAGCGGCGTTAATTTTAGCCTGGTAACGGTTCTCCAGTTCATCTGCAATGGCCAGGAGTTCTTCTTTCGTTGAACGGTACGGTCTCAAGGCATTATATATTTCAAGGACCCTTTGGTCCGGAATTTTTGTAAGCTCCGCAGCTCTCCTGAGGTTTTGGGCAAACTGGGGCCTGTTTACCTTTTCCGCAATGCGCGCCTGCAGCAGCAGGGTTTCCGGCGTAATCCTCAAGTCGTCCGATTTAATTTCACCTTCAACTACTTTGGCTAAGGTTATGTCGGTAAGCCTGTTTCCGGCAGGCGTTTTAATCAGTTCAGGCCGCTTGGTTCCCAGGGGATAGTCCTGCAAGCCGACTTCCTGACAACTGTCGGAACTGCCTGTCACTGAAGTCGGGCAATTGTCTTTTTCTCCGTTTCCTACTTCACCAATGCCCGTTTCCTTGGCTAAAAATGTCTTTACCACTTCACGAACCAGTGTTTCGAGATCTTTCCTATTAAAGTCAGACATTTATCCCACCCCTTTCCGTTATATACTGAATTCCAACTCTTCAGGCTGGCTGTCCGGCTGGATAAACTCCGTTTCCTTGATGTGCAGAAGGGCTGCCTTCGCCTGATATTTGGGCCTGGCCATCTGGTCGTTCAAAGTGGGCACAGGGTCCGGAGATTCTCCCTTGACATATTTTGCTGCGTTCTTACCGATTTTTCGGAAGGTTTCAGGGGTAAGAAGCGGCGCCTGGGGGAATAGTTCCAGGTTGTTCAACGGAAGTAAATCTCTCTGATGAATGATTGTGGTGCCCCGGGACTGGATGCCGATACCTATCCCCGAACCGCTCAGCTTGGCGGCCGTAAGGCCGATGTAAGCCAGGTCGCTGGTATGTTTCACGCGGACAACCCGGGCAGATACTCCCTCTTCCTCTATCCCGGCAATAACTTCCCGTAAAACTGTAGCATGAGGAATATCTACTATGGTCTTATGCTGGCCCAGCCCGAAGGCAGGTCCCACGCCGATTACAACCTCATCCGCCTTAACCCCTTGCCGGGCCGGCCCTTTTACTTTCAGCAACGCGGCACCTGTGTCAGCCTCTCCCTTACCTGTCAGTTCCTCTTTCTTATTCTCCACCTGTTGTAAAGCATTTTGACTAATTTCCGCTACAACCTGAGTAATCAATTCTTTTAAATAATTTTCGTTTAGATGCACTAATGACACCCCCTTTAATTTAAATACCGAGTTTTTCCGGACTGAGGGCCCTTTCAATGTTTTTGATTTCTTCCCAACGCTCGGGGCTCAGCCGGTAACCTGTTCCCGGGCCGCGGTAATCGTTAGGATTATTTACGGCGCTTAACACGTTAAAATTCTTATCAAAAATTGCCGATGTATGCAAATAGTCCCCTGATACCCTTTGTTTCAAGAGGTTCAGCAGGTTTTCAGCCACATCATGGAAGTTATGCTTGGCCAGGGCTTTAACCACATCCAGACCGGTAATATTGCCCCGCATCAGCGCTTCAGCGGCCTTCAGGTCTTCAGGAATATTGCGTTTGATAATGTCTTTGCTACCGTGGGCATAGGTAGCAGCTTCCACCTCTTCGTCGGTGATAAGGGGTAACCCCAGTTCCCTGAATACTGCCTGCAGAGCCCTGGCGGCCTTGTTTCTTACCGCAATAATTTCCTCTTCTTTTACCGGCCGGAGACCCCCATCTACCATTAGGTCCCTCTGCAGGAGCAGGTAATCATCGAAGTCTTCACAGTCAAAGTTAGACCCGGCAAACATATTGTCATAATTTGGTACTGCGCTGTAACCCGAAAAGATAAAGTCTGTTCCCGGCAGCATCTGCATCAACATCCGGGCCGTTCTCCTGATGTCCGAATGGGAGAATGTCTGGTCGTTGCCGGAAGCTACTTCCAGGTCCAGCATAGTGGTAATCAGGTTTTCCGCCAAAACAGCCCTGATGCCCGACGGAACAGCGCCCGGGATGCCGATACAACTGATAGAACCGTTCTGTAATCCCTGGACGCCGGCCCCTTTGGTAATCATGATACACCTGGTCTCCAGGTAAAGCATTGACTTACCCTCGGCGTAGCCCATTTGCACTTCGGAACCGGTACCGGAAGTAAATCTCATTTTCAGACCCCGGGATGCGTAAGCGGACGCCAAAAAGGCTTTGGACCAGGGAGTGTCGTCACCGTCTACAAAAACCTGCTCTGTTCCGTATACCGAAACCGTTTCGGCATAGCTGGTAAAACCTTTCATGCCCAGCATCAGCTCAGTTGCTTCTTCAACGGCGCATTGGGTAATAACGCCCCCCCTGCCGGTCTGGGAACCTACTAATATGGCCAGGGCGTTTAAAGGCGCGTAACGCACTACAGCAACAGTAGTCTCCATTTCATCAAAGCCTCTGGCAGCAGCTTCTGCCGCGTCGGCAGCCAGGAGTACGGGGTTGTCTTGCAGGTTGGTAACATGACACTGGTTAGAAGGAGTTTTCCGGGCCCGCATCTTTTGCAGAGCCATCATCATTTCAACCACGTTAAGCTGGCTGACTACTTCCACAATTTTAGCTGGGGTCATGCCTCTGGTGAGCTTAATTATCTCTTCCCGCGAACAGTTGATATCCACCAGCAACCGGGCAATTTCCGTAGAATCCATGTTCATTACCTTTTCTGCCACAGATACATCAATAGCGTAATCAGCAATAAATTGGTCTATCATATCAAATTCTTCCGCCGGCTTGCCATCCAGTTCAACGACAACGCCATCCCTTATTTTAATTCCCGGTTTAGGGTCATTGGGACTGTTCATGGCAATTAAACCAACCTCCGGCCATTCCTGAACAAGACCGTCCTGGTTAACAGGCCTGGCTTCGAGAACTTCAAATCTCTTTGAACGGCGCATCTGTCAATGCCTCCTTTTTACTAGTTACTTTTTTAAACGCCTGTTACGGTTTGCATTTATATATAAGGTTGCGTAAGGGACTTGCAGGGGCCGCCCAACGCTGATAACAATTGCAGTCCTACTTCACGCGCAGCTATCAGCGCCTGTCTTACGGCGCCGGAATCACCACTGAAGGCGAGGATAGATTCGTTAGTATGGCTGGTTGTACTGGGGCTAAGGTAGGAGATCACTTCAATTTCGGCCGCTTTTACCGCCGTATCACATAAAAGCACGCCTATTGCCGCGGGGGCGCCGACCAGCAAACCGAAAGCCTGCCCAACAGGAGCATTAAAGGCTTTTTGAATAGCGTAACTGGCCCTGGCCGTATATTGGAATTCCAGATGTCCGGCGCTGTTGACATAAACGTCTCCCATGGTCCGGTTCAAATCTTTTAACGCCACTTCCACAGCCCTCCGGGCATCAGATACTTCCTCGGCGCCAAAAATGATCAAAGAGCCGTGGCCCGCTCCACCTTCAGTATCCCTGGGCAGTTCAATGGCTACAACCTCGGTATTGGTAGCCTTAACCGCTTCGTCAGCAGCCATTATTTGCGGGCCGGCTCCGGTCCGACCGCCAAAAATACCGATAGACCGGTATTTTTTGTCCAGGCCCATTTTTTCATGCAGTTCACTGTCTACATTAGCGATTACCAGGCCGATGGTATTGCCTATTGCAGTACCCACAAACTCAGTCAGTTTGCAGTTTTCAGTTACTTTTTCCAACACCGGAGCCTCAGGTTTGGCCATATCCTGAGCTACTTTTTTCATAACTTCGTTCAACACTTTTTCCACCAGTTGATCACTCACAGTTTGTACACCTCCAAAGCGTTATGTGATTACTCCAGTTTCGGTAAGATTTTTTCAACATCAGTATGGGGTCTGGGTATTACATGCACAGATACCAGTTCCCCGACTTTCTGGGCGCTGGCCGCTCCCGCATCAGTAGCCGCTTTAACAGCGCCTACATCACCCCTGACCATAACGGTTACCAGACCGGACCCGATTTTTTCGTAACCGATTAATACAACATTGGCTGCTTTGCTCATAGCATCCGCAGCTTCAATGGCCGCCACCAGACCCTTTGTCTCCACCATCCCCAGCGCTTCATAGGACATTATTTCACCCCCTGTTCCCACATGTTCTATCAAAAATTTAATCAACGGAGATGATCACGTGATTAGATTTCTCTGCTCTGGGCCATTCTCTTCTGGATTATCCGAGAGTGCGTCTGGACAGGTTTGACTCTTCCAAACAGGGCAAAAAAAATAATCCAGCCTGCTTTATGCAAACTGGACTATTTTGTCCTTCTACTATCTTTTCTTGACTTTTTATGAAATTCAGGGCCTTTTCCTGGCGTATTCACTGGGTGGTATGCCTTCCAACCTGCAAAAGACCCGGCTAAAGTAATTGGCATCAGCAAAACCTACCTTCCTGGCTGTAAGTGAAACAGACAAACCTTCTTCTTTCAATAAAATCTTGGCCCGCTCAATACGTCTCCTGGTTAAATATTCAATAAAGGTTATCCCTGTTTCCTTTTTAAACAGCCTGCTAAAATACTGGGGATTCAGGTAAACCACCCCGCATATGTCTTCCAGGGTTATGTTTTTGTGCAGGTTTTGTTCAACATAGTCCTGCACCTGTTTAATTACCCTGTTGGATGACAGCTCCCAGGTCTTTTTAACCAGCATGGTAACTTCAGCAAAACCCTTCTGCATCCATCCCTTTAGCTCCTCTAACTGGTTGAGTTCCAATAGTTCGTTTACCAGGTTTGAATTTATTCTGACTAACTCCTCGGCATCAGCCCTTGCATCTGCGGCCACCCTGCACAGGACCCCAAGCAGTTGGAGGCACCGCGCTTTTGCCCAGATCAGATTGCCGCTACAAGAGCGGAAAATTGCCTGGTAAAGTTCCTGAACACATTCACCAATCCCCTCACAGTTTCCCTGGAGGACCAGTTCGGCCAATTTCTTTTCTGCCCCCAGGGAATATTCAGGAATGTTGTTGTAATACCTGACACACTCACTTATATGCAACACCGAATTTTTGCCTTGCAGGAGGTTGGCCAGGTTTACGGCGCTGCAGGCTTCCCGGTATGACTTATATAAATCAGCAAAGTCATGATAAACCCATCCGATACCAATACAGCTATCCAACCCTGTTTCCTGGGCAACCTGCTGCTGTAAATTATAAGCCATTTCCTTCATATCCTGCAGGGTTAATTCAACCTGTTCCATGTTATGACCCCACAGGAATGCGATACGGTCCATTCCTACGGGTACTACAAAGGCAAAAGGAATATCTGCCAAAAAATCTTTGATGGATTTACATGCCTGTTGGATAGGCCTGGGGTTATTTGGGCTTTTAATAGAAATGACCATTACCAGAGCGCTCTTAAATTCAAAATTCAGATATTCGTTCTTGTCCCGGAATCCTTCTTTATTATAAAAATTACCGTAAAGCAGGTCATAAACCAGGGCGGTCTGAATCATCGGCCTGGATTGCCGGAGTTCCTGCTGCAGTTGTTCATGTTCAGTCATTTTCCGCCGTTCGTACTCCAGGCTCTCCATTACTTTACGGCATGTTTCTTCCAGTATATCGGGCCTGACAGGTTTCAACAGATAATCAGCAGCTCCCATCTGTAAGCCTTTCCGGGCGTACTCGAACTGGTCATACGCTGTAAGAAATACAACCCGGCACTTGGGGTTTGTCTCAAGAATTTTTTTTGCTGCCTCCAGGCCATTCATTCCAGGCATCTGGATATCCATAAATATCAGGTCCGGCTTTTGTTCAGCGGCTTTACTCACCGCTTCCGCACCATGTCCTGCTTCAGCAACACATTTAAAGGGCAAACTGCGCCGCTCCATTATTACCTGAATAGCTTTTCGTTCCAACTGTTCATCGTCAACTACCATGAAACTATACATCGTTTTCGACCTCTTCCGGTAAAGGGCATTTCAGCAAAATCCTGGTTCCCTTTGCTATTTCGCTGTGTATTTCATAAGAAAATTTTTCGCCAAAATAATGGGACAACCTTTTTATAACATTGGTGAAACCTATTCCCGTGGTATGGCCGCGCCCTGTTTGAGCGGCCAATGAGTGACAGATTTCCTGCAATCGCTGTTCGGTCATCCCCATGCCATTATCCTCTACTGTAATCCTGACTATGGAGCCTTCTTCCGCTGCGGCAATTCTGATATTCCCTCCTTCAATCTTAGGTTCCAGGCCATGGACTATAGCATTTTCGACCAGAGGCTGCAAAGTCAGGATTGGCAGCTTCAGTCGTGCCGCTTTCTCTGAAATGTCAATTTCTGATTTCAGCCGGTCTCCATACCGGTACTGTTGTATCATCAAATACTCTTCTACATGTTTTACTTCATCCAGCAGAGTAACTTCCTGTTCTATCCTGCGCAGGGTATACCGGAGCAGGTGGGCCAGGGCATAAGACACCTTTTCAGTTTCTTCGGCCCCTTCTATCATAGCCAGTCTTACAATAGTATTTAACGTGTTAAACAAAAAATGAGGATTCACCTGTGACTGGAGGGCTTTCAATTCCATGGTTTTTAAGTCGTTTTCCAGACGGATTCGGGAAGCTTCCTCCTGCATCAGTTCCATGTTTTTTTGATTAACCAGTTTTTCATTCAACGAGTTAATGCCTATCTGCACAATATACTGGGCCATTATCTGGAGTAATCCGGCTGCAGCCTCAAACCTAACAGTAGACATAACCGGCAGTTCCTCTACCAACTTATCACCGTCCGGCAAGTTCCCGAGACAGTTAAACAAGTAGGCGGCCAGTTCTCGGTTTTTGGACGGTGACTTTTCCGGCAGGACCTGACCGCATAGTACAGACCCCAGGTGTTTTCCGTTAACTATTATGGGAGCTGCCAAATCCATTAAACCGGCATGGCAGTAAGCCATTACGGGTTTTTGCGACTGGCTGGCCATAAGGCCGAGCTTTGCGTCGGACTGCTGGCATTTCACCAAACCGCCCGGTGTAGACCTGATTAACTCACAAAACCTGGTAAAACAACTCGGCCTGGTAAGGGGATTACCGTCTTTGTCGGCTATAACCGCGGCCAGGCCCGTTGCCTGGGCAAATTTATCCTGAACTTCCTGCAGCACCTCTATGTCAATGATTTCAGTAAGACTTTCCACCCCGTATTCCTGCACAGGGACCCCCCCAGATAAAATGAACTGTGGCTTTAATTATAATTTTGGCCCCGGTCCTGAAAAATCCTTGTGGAAATTTATGAGGGAATAATTCTCTGGAGAATTATTTTTTGTGCATCCCGGGCTATCAGCAGTTCTTCATTAGTGGAAATGACCATTATTTTTACTTTTGAATCTTCAGCGGAAACAGTTATGGCATCGGGAGTTAAGTTTCTGCGCCGATCTAATTTTATTCCCATATGCTCCAACCCGGTGCAAATTTTCTCTCTTACCAAGGCAGAGTTTTCTCCGATACCTGCCGTGAAAATCAAGGCATCCAACCCTTCAAGCAAAGCATAATAAGAACCGATATACTTTTTAACAGACCTGCAGAATACCTGGATGGCCACATCACATAGGTGATTTCCTCCGGCAGCCGCCTGCTCCAAATCCCGGAAATCACTGCTGACCCCGGAAATGCCGTAAACGCCACTCTTCTTGTTTAATACTTCCATAACCCCGTCAAGAGACATGTTTTCTTTTTTCACTAAAAATTCAATAATGGCGGGGTCAATAGTGCCGCTCCGGCTGCCCATCGGAAGGCCTTCCAGCGGTGTAAAGCCCATACTGGTGTCAATGGAACGACCTTCTTTAATGGCGCATATACTGGACCCGTTCCCCAGATGGCAGGAAATAAGCTTTAACCGGTCAAGAGGCTTATTTAAAAGCTCAGCGGCCTGCTCTGCCACATAGCGATGTGAACTGCCATGAAACCCGTAACGGCGGATTTTATGCTTTTGGTAGTATGCATATGGTATAGCATAAAGGTAAGCCTCTTCCGGCATAGTCTGGTGAAAGGCCGTATCGAATACGGCCACCTGAGGCGTACCCGGCATCAACCGCATACATTCCTCTATACCTGTTACATTCGCCGGATTATGCAGGGGGGCCAGCGAAATACAATCTTTAATTCCCCTTAATACTTCTTCGGTAATAAGGGTCGCGGCTGTGAAGAGTTCGCCCCCGTGGGCGACCCGGTGTCCCACAGCATTAATGGTACTAATATCGGAAATAACCCCGTAATCCCGTTGGGTTAAGGCCTTTAAAACAGCCTCCAGGGCATTGGCATGGGAAGCATAAACCTGGCTGTCAGTAAATTCAATAGGTTCTTCGGTTCCCCGGTAGTATTTAAACTTCCCGCCGCTTAACCCAATACGCTCTACAAGGCCCCTGGCCAAAACCTCTTCTGAACGCATGTCAAATAACTGAAATTTTAACGAAGAACTGCCACAATTTACTACTAAAACAACCATTCCCATTAACTCCTTTGCTCATTTTTATTTTACTCAATATTTCTCTTTTGATATTAACTTCACCTTCTGCCAACCGACATAAATTAGTAAAGGGCACTGGATTGCGCAGCGCCCTTTTGGCCCTAATTAATTATGGATTATTCTAAGTTAGGCTTTTGGAAATACTTTGGCAGCACCGCCGATACCCAGCCAAGTACTGTTCCGAAAACAAAAGGAATCACCGCCGCCACAATATCCCCATTGGCACCAAAATAGACTGCACAACCGGCAAAAGCCGCAGGTGTAAAGGAAAATAATTTAACAGGCATGACCATAACCATGATGATAGCGATAACAGTTACACCAACAGCCACAAACCAGGCTCCGGGAATCAGGGCAGCGCCTTTGACAACGGCCAGACCAAGAACCATACCCAGTAAACCGGGGCCAAGGACTTTTTTCACTGACTCATTGTCTCCTCCTGCCGCAAAAAACAGAGCCCAACCCACAAACGCCGGCCAGGTTAGAATTTGAAAACTCCCAGAAACAAAAGTCCAAATGCCGGCTAAAATTCCGATACTTAATGCAAGCGGCAACATATTTAAAACCTCCCTTGAAATAGATGCGGGAACGCCCTGAGCAGACTGCAACCTCCTTTCTTCCAGGCGGCCCTATTCCTTTTAGCTGCTTAATTCTCCGCAATTTCAAGGTTTCTTCTGGATTTTTTCAGTTATCATCTGGAGTAATTTGACTTGTGAATAGAGTACGCTGCTTTTTCCCTTAATACCCTTGCGTATAAAGTTACTTAATACTTCCTGACATGGGGCCTTGGCAAACCAATAATCGCACGGCGAGCAATGTCCCAACAGGATTTAACGGCCTCTTCAACCTGGTCTGCTCTTCTTCCCAGCAGCCGTACCACAATACCGTTTTTAACTGTAAGTGAAGCGCTGCCCATAACATCCTTTTGTTCGAGCAGCCTCTCATGTAAATTGTCAGCCAGGCCCTGACATACTTTTTCAGAAAATATAAAGAGGCTCCCCTGGTGAGTAAAGCCGTCGCAAATGCCAAGCGAAGCAATATCGTTCTGCCTGGGACTCAGGCACCAGTTATCCCACAGTACCGGCTCCCCATCCCAGTAAACCCTGGTTTTTGAACGGTAATACTCATATTGAAAAACCTCGTTGCGCTTGATTCTGCCCGGGGTCACTATTTCGGACAGGAAGGCCGTACAGCCTTTTGTCAAATGGACTTCCGTATCCCCTACAAACTTTGATCCAGCAAAGGGGATTGACGGGTCGGGAAAATACTCGAAAAGGGCATCTCTGCCAAGGCTGAATAAATTGTATTGTGCAGCACAATATTGAGGTGTACGGTATATCCTGGTGGCCGACTGGGTCGACATGAACAGCCGCCCGCCGGGTTCGATTTCTACTTCCTGGCGATATACGTCCCCCTGGAGCATGCCGCCAGAGGGGTTCATCTGGTAAATAAAGATTTCACCCGACTCCGGCTCCAGATAGAAAGGTTTGGCTATCTTCAGAGGCGCCTTGTTGTACGCGTCTAATATCACTGTTCTCCCGTTTTTTACGCCAAGACGCAGCATCAGTTCACCCTTGTCGCCGTATTGCAGTTTCACAATATTGCTCTGCCTGGTCACCCCGGGTATGACAGAATCTGTTCCGGGCGTTTGTAAATTGGGTTTTAACATGCCAGGTCCTCCAGTAAAGCGTGCTTTTTGATCCAAGATATTACCTCATTGAGGCCCTCTTCTGTAAACAAATTGGTAAATATGAAGGGACGCTGCCCCCTCATCTTCCGCGAATCCCGTTCCATTACTCCCAGGTCGGCCCCTACGTATGGGGCCAGGTCAATCTTATTGATTACCAGCAGGTCTGATCTTGATATGGCCGGCCCGCCTTTCCGCGGGATTTTGTCACCCTCGGATACGTCAATGACAAAAATGAACAAGTCCACCAGTTCGGGGCTGAAAGTGCCAGAAAGGTTGTCACCGCCGCTTTCCACAAAGATAATGTCAAGGTCGGGAAACCTGTTTGAAAGTTTGTCGATTGCCTCCAGGTTCATGGAAGCATCTTCGCGGATAGCAGTATGGGGGCATCCCCCGGTTTCCACGCCGATGATCCTGTCCGCCGGCAGAACCCCGTTGCGAGTAAGAAATTCAGCGTCTTCCTTTGTATATATATCGTTGGTCACTACAGCCAGGCTGTACTCCTTGTGGAGGCGGCGGGTCAGTTTTTCTATTAAGGCGGTTTTTCCCGAACCAACAGGCCCCCCGATGCCTATTCTTACAGGCTTTAAATGATGTGCTAGCTGACTCAAATTAACCACTTCCTCTACAAAAAATTTAAAATTGTTCAACCAATTGATAACCGACAAATATATAAGGCCCTTAATTTGTAGCCATGTAGAAAATCTGAATTTTAGGCCTATGACATAAAAAGCCGCGAATACAACCTCTCGTGCTGCATTGACCTGATCTCCAGGGCGGGGGCCGACGACCCTATATCCTCAAGTGAAAACTGCATGGCCTTCTTAGCTGTTTCAGCCATTAAATCCTGTAGTTGGGCCAGGACCCACTGGCCGTCATTTTGTCCCAAAGGTATTAATCGGACGGCATTGTTTATCATACTTGCGGTCACAGCATATACATAAGCCAGTGCCGCCTCTTTTATCCCAAATCCATAAACCTTCGCTACTATGCCATAGACTACCGCATGATTGCCAAAAGCTTGTCCGGAATCTATCAAATCACTCAACCGGACTAACCTTGAGTCCTCAATTAGCTTCATAACTGCCCGCAGCATCCGGGTACCCGTTTTAACACTTGCTTCACGGCTCTCCCTGGCCAGTTTTTGTGCTGAAAGTAGGTAGTCCAGTTTCAGGACCTTTTCCCACTCCTCATTTTCGACATATCCGTAAGCCAAAACCATGGCCAGGCAGTCTGAAGTGGCGGTGGATTCCAGCAGGTAAGCAGTAAGGAAGCGGGCCAATGTTTCTTTGGATGCCACCTGGCCCTCCTGCACATAAGTCTCTAACCCATAGGAATGCGAAAAGGCGCCGGTGGGAAAAAAACTGTCACTGATTTGTAGTAATGACAGTAAGCTTTGTTCAGTGATGGTGAGGTGATTCAGGCCGGAGGCCATGTTCCAACCTCCTCCTTTCAATTTTGACAGGGATATTCAGGCGTTCGAACAATTCCACTATTGTCTGGTCAAAAGGGACCAGGATCTGTTCCCCGCTCATATACAAGGGAGCATGCCGGTTCCCCAACTGGTAGCAAACCTGAGCCATCTCCGGCATATTTCTGGGTTCCAGCACAATGGCTTTCGTGGGCAGTACTTCAACAGCGATGACCCTTTCGGGCGTAAGGAAAAGGATATCGCCATGCCGCAACCGCCGTCTCCCTTCCACGGCAATCCCGATGTCGTTGCCCTTATCAGTGGTTTTGCATAGCAGCCTTTTATCCAGTTCAAACCATTCAAGGGCCACTTTTTCAATACGATGATCCGGTATGTCCAGGTCATGTAAGTTACCAAGTACTTCTTTAAATATCACAGTCATCACCTCTCTAACCGGGTGTGGAGATTAAAGTGGAGATTAAAACAGAAAGTATCTCTGGGCAAGCGGCAGTTCCTTCGCCGGCTCGCAGGTTAAAAGCTCCCCGTTGACCCTTACTTCATAGGTTTCCGGGTCAACGGTAATATCCGGCAGCGCATCGTTGTGGAGCATCTGCTTTTTAGATATGCTCCGGCAGTTCTTCACCGGCACAACCTCTTTTTCCAAGCCCAGCAGAGATTTAACACCATGGACAAAAGCGTATTCCGATACAAAGGTCAAACAGGTCCGGAACTTTGCTTTGCCCAGGGCACCGAACATAGGCCTGGAAAAGACGGGCTGCGGCGTAGGGATAGAGGCATTGGCATCGCCCATCTGGCTGTAGGCTATCATACCACCCTTGATCACTATTTCCGGCTTTACGCCGAAAAACCTGGGCTGCCACAGGACAATGTCAGCCAGTTTCCCGGTTTCAATAGAACCCACATACCTGCTGATCCCGTGAGTAACGGCCGGATTGATGGTGTATTTGGCAATATAACGCTTGGCCCGGAAATTATCATTCCTGCTGCTATCTTCAGGTAAAGGCCCGCGCTGTTTTTTCATCTTGTCCGCTGTCTGCCAGGTCCGGATAATAACCTCACCTACCCGGCCCATAGCCTGAGAATCAGAGCTGAACATACTGAAAACGCCCAGGTCATGAAGAATGTCTTCGGCGGCAATGGTTTCGGCCCTTATCCGCGAATCTGCAAAGGCAACATCCTCAGGTACTTTGCTGTCCAGGTGATGGCAGACCATCAGCATATCCAGGTGCTCGTCGACAGTGTTAATTGTAAAAGGGCGCGTAGGGTTTGTGGATGAAGGCAACACGTTCGGTTCGGCGGCAATCCTGATGATATCGGGGGCGTGGCCGCCACCCGCGCCTTCAGTATGGTAAGTGTGAATGGTCCGCCCGTTGATAGCGGCAATTGTATCTTCCACAAACCCGGCTTCGTTCAGGGTGTCGGTATGGATGGCTACCTGTACATCGTATTCATCGGCAACACGCAGGCACTTGTCAATGGCTGCGGGTGTGGACCCCCAGTCTTCATGAAGTTTTAAGCCCATAGCCCCGGACATAACCTGTTCGATCAAAGGGGCTGCAAAAGAACAGTTGCCTTTGCCCAGAAAACCCATGTTCACCGGAAACTCTTCCGCGGCTTCCAGCATCTTATGAATATTCCAGGCTCCCGGGGTGCAGGTAGTGGCATTGGTCCCTGTTGCCGGACCTGTGCCCCCGCCAATCATGGTTGTGATTCCGGAGGCAATGGCCGTTTCTACCTGCTGCGGGGAAATAAAGTGAATGTGGGTATCTATCCCCCCGGGTGTTACAATCATCCCTTCCCCGGCAATAACTTCCGTAGCAGCCCCCACAACCATACCGGGGTCAACCCCGTCCATCAGGTTAGGGTTCCCAGCCTTGCCTATACCGACAATTCTTCCGTCACGGATACCGATATCGGCCTTAACAATACCCCAGTGGTCGAGGATCAGTGCATTAGTGATGACCAGGTCCAAAACCCCCTCTTCCCTGGTGGCGTTCGGGGACTGGCCCATCCCGTCCCGCAGTACCTTACCCCCGCCGAATTTGCACTCGTCTCCGTAAACCGTAAAATCGCGTTCAACTTCAATGATAATATCAGTATCAGCCAGGCGCACCCTGTCTCCCACCGTAGGTCCAAACATATCGGCATACTCCCGGCGCGTCATTTTCAAACTCATTATTTTCTCACCTCTTCAAGCTACTTTTTGCCAAGGCAGGGTTTTTGCGCACCCTTAAATTTCCCTCTAACCGCCTTTTCAATGGCGCAGTCCGCCGTCGCCGCGGAACGGACCGCCCCCTCAGTCAGGCCGTTAAGCCCGTAGATTGTTTTTTTACCGCCAATTTCCACCAGTGTAACATCCTTTTCTTCTCCGGGTTCAAACCTCACGGCAGTCCCCGCCGGAATGTTGAGCCGCATCCCCAAAGCCTTGGCCCTGTCAAATTCCAGGAACTTATTCACCTCAAAGAAATGAAAATGTGAACCTACCTGTACCGGCCTGTCACCCGTATTGGCAACGGTAATCTGCACCGTTTTCCTGCCCTTGTTTGCTTCAATCTCACCTTCACCCAAAATATACTCTCCAGGTATCATAGATCCTCACCTACCTTATCGGATTATGTACTGTTACCAGTTTTGTGCCGTCAGGAAAAGTAGCTTCCACCTGTATTTCATGAATCATTTCACTGACGCCTGGCATAACGTCTTCGCTGGTTAAAATCTGGGCGCCATACTGCATAAGTTCGGCAACGGTTCTGCCGTCCCTGGCCCCTTCCTGAATAGCCGATGTAATAATTGCCACCGCCTCGGGGTAGTTCAGCTTGAGTCCCCTTGCTTTCCGCTCCCAGGCCAGTTGGGCAGCCAAGTAAACCAACAGTTTTTCCTGCTCACGGGGAGTCAAACGCATAACTTGTCACTCCTAACCAGATAAGATTGCACGTATTGTTCAGGTATAACCAAAAAGATTGCCGTATTCAACAGAATAACTCAGTCAAAAAGAATACCATTTTTTTAAAAGTCAATGTATTATTCGGGTCAAACGGTCAGGTAATTCTTGACCATGTCCTCGTTCATTTCCTTTACAGGTCCCTGGGTTACAATGGACCCTTTTTCCATTACATAGTAGTAATCTGCCAGTTCCAACACAAACTCTAGGTATTGTTCCACCAGCAGGATGGAAACGTCGCTTTTTTCGCGAATGACCTTGATTGCCTTGGCAATATCTAGAATGATAGAAGGCTGAATACCTTCCGTCGGTTCATCCAGAATCAGCATCTTTGGGCGGGAAACCAGGGCCCTGGCAATTGCCAACTGCTGCTGCTGCCCGCCGCTTAAGTCTCCGCCTTTTCGGTTCAGCATTTCTTTTAAAGCCGGAAACATTTCAAAAACGTCATCCGGGATGCCCTTCTTTTTTTCAGTTCCTGCTTCCAGGCCCAGCAAAAGGTTTTCTTCAACTGTCAAAAGGGGAAAAATATCCCGTCCCTGGGGTACGTAACCTATGCCTGCTTTAGCCCTTTTATCAGGGGTCTTTCTGGTAATGTCTTTCCCGCTGAACTCAATCTTTCCCGTTTTCGGCCGCAGCAGGCCCATTACTGTCTTAAGCAACGTTGTTTTACCCACACCGTTTCTGCCCATCAGGCAAACTACCTGTCCGGCCGGAACCCGCAGGTCAACATCGCGAAGGATAATGCTTTCATCATAGTAAACATTCAAATTTTCAATGTTTAACATTTTCCCGCCCCCGTCCCAAGTAGACCTCAATCACTTTAGGGTCGCTCTGCACTTTATCAACGGTCCCCTCGCAAAGAATTTTACCTTCGTGCATAACTGTGACCTTTTGGGCAAAATTCCTCACAAATTCCATATCATGTTCGACTACCAGCACAGACCGGTTTTTGGCAATTTCCCGGAGTAGTTGTCCGGTTTTTTCAGTCTCTTTTTTGGTCATTCCGGCAACGGGCTCATCCAAAAGCAGGAGTTCCGGATCCTGTACCAGTTGCATGCCAATTTCCAGCCATTGTTTTTGCCCATGGGACAAGGAGCCCGCTTTGACACCAGCTTGATCGGCAAGACCGATGTTTTCCAGAGTAGCATTAATCTTTTCGGCCTGTTCAGCAGTCAGGTTGCGAAATAACGATGCCAAAATCCCCCGGTGTTTTTGTACGGCTAACTCAAGGTTTTCAAAAACAGTGAGGTTGTTGAAAACGGAGGGGGTTTGAAATTTTCTGCAGATGCCCATTTTTACGATTTCATGCTCACTCTTCCTGGTGATTTCGGTATTGTCGAAAATTACCCGCCCCTCGGTGAGCTTTGTTTTTCCGCAAATCACGTCCAGCAGGGTTGTCTTGCCTGCTCCATTGGGCCCTATAAGAAAACGAAGCTCGCCATACTCAATATAGGAATTCAGATTTTGGATGGCTTTGAACCCGTCAAAATCAACGGTAACGTTTTCCAAGTACAGTATCGTACCCGCCATATAACCTTCCCTCCTTTGTATTTATTGTCCCTGTCTGAACCGTATTTGTGTGCGTCCCGCTCGCTTCAAATCTTCCCCTGATCTTTTTAAGCAGTCCCATCATCCCATCGGGGAATAGTAAAACTACTCCAACAAACAAAGCCCCTATGAAATATGACCAGGCATCAGGAAAGGTTTCGCTGAAACTGCTTTTGGCCGCATTAACCAGGATTGCTCCCACAACAGCCCCCACCAGAGTACCGCGCCCGCCGACGGCGACCCAGACAGCCATTTCAATTGATGGTACTATACCCATCATGGCCGGGGAGATAATACCAACCTGGGTTACAAAAAGCGCGCCTGCAATCCCGGCCAGGGCAGCTGAAACAGCATAAACGAAAACCTTATACACTGTAGGATCATAACCTGTAAAGCGTACCCTATTCTCCCCATCCCGAATGGCCATTAAAATTCGGCCGAACCTAGCCCTGGTAAGTCCGCGGCAAAACAGGAAAGCTAACCCAAGAACCAATACGGTAACTGTGTAAAGTGTCATCTGAGTCTTGGAACTGGCCAGCGAAAAACCAAATATGGTCTTGTAGCTGGTCAGGCCGTTGGTTCCACCGGTATAGGGCTGCTGTCCGATGAAGAGGGTAACAAAAATAATGGCCAGAGCCTGGGATAAAATTGAAAAATACACTCCCTTAATCCTGTTTCGAAAGGTCAGGAACCCTAAGATAACGGCCAGAGTAACTGGCAAAATTATCGTCATGGGAACAGCAAACCAGGCATGTTGAAATGGCTTCCAGAACCAGGGAAGCTCTGTCAGGCCGCTCCAGGACATGAAGTCCGGAAGCTGCCCGCCCGATGCTTCTAATTTTAAATACATGGCCATACTGTAAGCTCCTAGCCCGAAATAGACTCCGTGGCCAAGGCTGAGGATTCCTGTGTATCCCCAGATGAGGTCAATTCCCAGGGCCAAGATGGCATAAGCCAGAAATTTTCCTAGTAGGTTAAGTCTGAACTCCGAAAGGGTCAATGGCGCTACAGCAAGCAACAGAAATGCCGTAAATACAAATAACCAATTTTCCCAGGATATGAGATGCTTACTTATTTTTCCCATAATCTCCCCTCCCTTTTAACTGTTAAGGGATTTCCCCGTTTAATCAAGAGCCCGCGTCCGGATTGAAAATAACCCTGCCGGCCTCAACTGCAGAAAAGCTATCACAATGGCAAAGACCAGGACCTTTCCAATTGACGCCGTTGTGCTATACTCCAACGCGGTATTTAGGATACCTATTGCCAACGCACCGGCTACAGTGCCAATGATTTTTCCTACACCGCCAAGAACAACAACCATAAATGCATCAACAATATAGTATGTACCTAGAGTTGGCCCAATAGACCCAAGCAATGTCAATGTGCAACCAGCAATACCCGCCAGCCCAGACCCCAGGGCAAAGGTATATGAGTCCACTTTGCGGGTGGGTACGCCAAGGCAGGATGCCATGTTGCGGTTCTGCATAACGGCACGAATTTTTCGCCCGTATCCCGACCGGTAAAAAAACAGATATATACCAGCCACACATATTAGTACCAGCCCAATAATAAATAAACGTTTATAAGGTAGCTGAAGGCCCGCTGTTACCTGGAGCCCTCCGTTAAGCCACTGGGGGCTGACCACATCCACATTAGGCGCGCCAAAAATATTGCGGGCTAACTGCTGGAGTATCATGCTGACTCCCCATGTGGCCAGCAAGCTGTCAAGAGGCCGGCCGTACAAAAACCTGATCAGCACATTTTCCAAAAGTAGCCCTAATAGTCCAGTGACTGCGAAAGCTAACGGGATGGCTACAATAAAATAAAGTCCAAATAACTCTTTCGGCAGGTATCTGCTAAATACCAATTGGGTGACATAGGCCACATAAGCTCCAATCATGATTAATTCCCCATGGGCCATGTTGATGACATTCATTAATCCGAAAGTAATGGAAAGGCCAAGAGCTATCAATAGAAGAATTGAACTTACGCTTATACCATTAAAGATCTGCAGTAACAACGTATCCAACTGTTCTCCCTCCCTTATGGTTCGATGGACCGGGATTGAAAAGGGGTACTGCCCCGCCACTCCTTAAATTAACCTGTACTTTTCAGCCAAGTTTCTAAAGGAGCAGGGGCAGCACCACCGGTGATATTACTACTGCCCAGCGCTCAAACCCTTAGCCCAATCGTAGCCTTTCAAGAACGGGTCTGGCTTGATAGGCCGGCCTGTACTCCATAATTCCTTGAACTGGCCGTCGGCCTGAACTTCTCCGATCCGGACCGTCTTCCAAGTGTGCTGGTTTTCAGGCTCAATTTTTACTAATCCTTCGGGAGCTTTGAATTCAATACCGCTCTTGGCAGCTTCCCTGACCTTGTCTACATCGGTGGAACCCGCTTTTTTCACTGCTTCAGCCCAAAGGTATACCCCAAAGTATCCTGCTTCTATAGGATCGTCGGTTACGCGGTCCTGACCATACTTAGCCTTATACTTTTCAACAAAAGCCTTGTTTTCGGGAGTATCGGTTGACTGGAAGTAGTTCCATACAGCCAAATGACCGGCCATATTTTGAGCGCCAATTCCCCTTATTTCTTCCTCAGCAGCGCTTACGGACATGACAGTGATATCTTTGGAAGTAATGCCTGCATCACGCAACTGCTTAAAGAATGCCACGTTGCTATCCCCGTTTAAGGTATTGAAGATAACTTTGGGTCTGGCGGTTTTAATCTTATTGATAATAGTACTGTAATCAGTATGGCCCAGTGGAGTGTATTCTTCGCCTACCAGGTTACCGCCTTCAGCCTTGAGCTGGGCCTTTATGATTTTATTGGCTGTACGGGGAAAAACATAATCGGAACCCAAAAGAAAGAAGTCTTTGCCCCTGTTTTTAATCAGCCAGCTTACTGCAGGTACAATTTGCTGAGTAGGCTCAGCCCCGGTATAGAAAATGTTCTTGGATGCTTCCAGTCCTTCGTATTGAACGGGGTACCATAACAATCCGTTATATTCTTCAACAACAGGCAGAACTGCCTTTCGGCTGGCGGAAGTCCAACAACCGAAAATGGCGGCCACTTTATCCTGCTGCAAAAGTTTTTTTGCTTTTTCTGCAAAAGTGGGCCAATCGGAAGCACCGTCTTCAATTATAGGCTCTATTTTCTTGCCTAACAGGCCGCCCGACGCGTTGATCTCCTCAATAGCCATTAATGTAGCATCCTTGACAGAAACTTCACTGATAGCCATCGTCCCACTCAAAGAGTGCAGAATGCCAACTTTAATCGTGTCTTCCGAACTCCGGGTAGACTTTTCACCCTCTTTATTCTCTTTCGTTTTACTGGCCCCACAACCCGTTACCAACAGGCCTAATGTCAGCAAAAGAACCATAATGGGTAACAACTGGTAAAAAAACTTCCTTTTCATATTATTTCTCCTCCTGTTAATTGATTTTGCTTTCAACGAAATTGATATTGTTTCCTGGTTAATCTACCACCTCCCTTCAAATTAAAAAAGACACTTAAAGCAAGGTTATTACACCCTACTAAAAGCGTCTTTGCTCGGCATCTTCTTTGGTGTTATCTATTTTGTTTTGAAAAATCCCCGGCTAAGTTTGTTAAAAAATTAAAGGCCTTTTCGACAATATTAATGTCGAAAAGGCCGCAATGCCTGGTATGCAACGTTGCACACTTATTATGGGGAATAGAAAAATTATGGGGAATAGAAAAACCGAAGGTAGCATGACCTCCGACTTTTACTTTGATAAACCTTATCAATAATTGATAGTAATAATAGGAATTGATAATAATATGCAAAATTATAATAGTCAATATACCCTGGGTATAATTTTTGAAAAATAATATAGTCGGCGTCAAACTATGTAATTTCATAATACAGTACAATGCTGGTATTGTCAACCCAGAAATCAAGTAATTTTTCCCAATAACTGACAATACAAATACAAGTCTTTAATATCATCTAGAAATCCGTTGCAAAACCGCTTAAATAATCTCCATTAACGACCGCTGTAAAAGCTACCTGCAAACCTGTTTTCGCTAATCCAATATACCGCGCCTTCAGCTTGCCGTGCCGAATCAGATGCGCATTTCCGTTTTACCAAAAGGCATCTACGGTAAAACTAACAAAATTCGTGGGTGGAGATTTCTTTGAAGATTTGCCTTCGTGTGTCTACCTCGGAATTAACATTTGCTATTCGTCATTTACTGTGTTTGGTACATTGCTCTCTTAGCGTACAGTGGTTGCATTTCTTAACCTGGAAAAAAGTAAGCCACAATTCCGTCTTTATTCTTGTATGTTTTACTGGTAGTCTCACCCGCCGGGCTACGAGAGATTTGGCTTTCAAAATTTATTATAAAATGATTTTTACTAAACTTTCCTGGTTTTTCACCAACCTTAATTTTCGATGTCACTGATAAACTTTCACCGGTCGTTCGTGAATGGCAGAACCGTCCTCTGCTAGGAAATCTGACAACCCGAATTCAAAACTGGGGCACAATCCTGGCCCTGACAGACATTTTTAAAAATGCCGGCTCCCTTTTTTAGGGACCCGGAATTTGTTATCGGATTACTTCCTATCTTTCCGGTAGTAACTCCGGAGTCTTCTTTTGAGCTGCTTCCGCTATTTCTTCATTCAGTTTTTCCGTCAGTTGCACACCTGAGGGTACACCGTAATCAGGGATATTGGTTTTCCCGATATATTTTCCGTGATCATAATTCTTTTTTTCTTTTTGTTTCCTGTCCTTCAAACAAAAACACTCCTTAAAAGTATTAGGCCCCTAACCCGCTCACACCCTATTCCGTATTTACGGGAGCCGCAATATCATTGTTTAAACCTCCAATGGGGGTATCCATTACCTCAGAAACGCTCTTTTCTCTTACAGCTTTCGCTATTCCTTCATCAAGGGCTATTCCCTGCAAATCTCCCATTTGCTGAATCATATCGGTGGCCTCGGTGATGCCGGGCATATATGTCTCATTTTTCTGGCTACCTTTATGCTTGGTAGTAGCAGGCGCTTTCCGAACCATTGGCTATCACCCCTCCTTTCGTTTCCCTTTCTAATATGTCTCCCTTTACGGTTTTTCATTAATAAAATAACAGGGCATTCTACACTTCCGGATAAATAGTTGGGTTATTATATTCAACATCGGTGGAAAGTATCTTTATATTCATATGTCCTTTGCCTTCTTTGATATTTATCCATTCCTGCAAACTACAGAAACGGGTTCATATTGACCCTGGCTTTCCAGATAAATCCCGGTTCATCAGCAGTGAAATACTGCTCAGCCTGAGCCTGCATCCATAGACCATCTTCCTTTATGCGCATCAAGCCTTGCTGTTTCAATTCACTATAAACCATTACGCAGCGTCAATGTTAATAGGTTTTTATTCCCTCCGGTATATCTTCCACACCCTGCTCCTCAATCCTTTGACGTAGCTTTTCATCCACAGCGCTGTTCATGTCTATAACATCGATTTTATATATTCCCGCCGCCTCATCCAAATCCAGCCATAGCCCGGCGGGCAGTTTTCCCTCACAGTAAACAGCCAGGTCGATGTCGGAGTTGTATTTATAGTCCCCCCGGGCGGCGCATCGGCAAACCGCCCCTTGCGGACCAGTTGTGCAGTAATTTTTTCAATAAGCTCCCCGTCAACCAGCCACTGGCGTAAAATCGAGAGAATCCTGGTGCGGAACCGGGGCACGCTGTCAAAGGTTTTGAGCGGGTGATATATCTTATCGGAGATTAACACCTGGTAGCGGTCAAAATGCTCCCGCAATACCTCTCTAACCTCCTCCTGTTCCTGGAGAGTAAGGTAATAGCTGCGCATGTTGTTGAGCAGGCTTTTCAGGCTATCCACCAGGCGGTCGGTTAAGCTGTAGGCGGCCATCAGCGCCTCCGCCACGTAGTCTCCTCTTTCCTCCTGGGCTTTGCTCAGATTGGAATAGGTGGAATATACCAGGGAATTGTATTCTTTGGGCCTGTCCTCGCTGATTTCATAAAGTACCTGCAGGATTTTCACGCTGTAGTCGGGCACCGCTATATATTCATCAACGGAATGAACCAGCGGGTCCAGCTCTATCCAGCCGGTGGCCAGGAGCCGGCGGACAAGCCAGTGGGCCCGGCCGGACAGGGAGTAATCATCCAGCTCTTCGCCTTCCTCCGCAGCCAGTTCAAACATGCGGTTTTCCAGAGTGGCGATAAGCATGTTGACCAGCTCTTCTTTTTTGATCATAAATTCCTGCTTATAACACCTGTAAACGACAAACAGAGCCTCCACGTATATCTCCCTGTTGGGAGAGGCCAGCAGGGAAAAAAAGTGAGGATTGCGAATAATCTTAAACAACTGCATGGTTTATCCCCGGTTCATCTTTGTTATTGTATACTTCGACATTTTACGGCCGAATCCTGTAAAACGTTTTGCAGATAAAGCGCCGGTTCAAACCCCGCATGGAAATAAAAACATTGGCACTATCAACCTCAAAAGAAGAAAGAGCCGTCTAGGCTCTATCCTGCAAAAACCTCCGCGTGAGCTATGGTTGCTCCGGCTGTTTTTTCCTTATCAACCATCGGTATAAGCCTCCTTGAGGGCTTTATCATACTCCCTGTAAAAATAATGCAGGTCTATGGCATAATCCTGGTAGAGGTCCATGACTTTTTCCATGTAATCACAGGTAGTTATATAATCCCGCTCGTAAATGATTTTCCCCTCCGAAATTGCCCGGAACTGCAGGTTCAGAGGGGCCTTGTTCAGATTGACCAGATCAACCCGGTCGGTGCCGAGAATTTCGGAAAGGCGGCTTAAAAATGCCGCTTCCTCCGCAATACCAAGTTTTTTGTCAAACAAAACAGCAAAGTCTATGTCGCTTAAGGCAGTCTGATATTCTGTGCCGTATGAAAGCCTCCCTGATTTTACCCCCATTCTATCAGTGAGTTGCCTTCATGTCAATGTCTGGAAATTGTCGAAGCTATCAGGTACTTATATCTCAAATATTGCCCTCCATTGGGATAATTAAGCCATTTTTCCGAAGGTTACGCTGGAAGGCTATCAATACTGCCACAATATGTTTGCAAATACCGTCATAACCGGCAAAAGCGGGGCAGTCACACCAACAACTGTATAAGTCGCCCTCCGGAGATAAAGTAATTTCCACATCATAGGGTTCTTTCCCCAGAACCGTCGCATAAACCGCAAGGTCTTCCACATCAAACGGGAGCCCCTTCACCCTGTTTTCCACATAGTAAGTGTATCCCCGCAGATAAACAGACGAACTGCGAGCATAATTCCTCATTTCGCTGTCAGCCAGGGAGATGTCCTTCATTCCAGGATTCCTCCCAGCCTTTGATAAATAAGATTGGCAGTTGAGAAAAGGTGGCTACATTTCCGTTTCTCCGGCAAGTTTTTCCAGGGCTGCCTTAACTTCGACCGTCCGGTCGCCTTCGGTAAGAACAATCAGGTAATCTCCCGGGAGTATCTCTACATGGCCCCGGGGAATGATCTCCGTTTCTCCTCTTTTTAAGCCCACCAAAAGGCAGTTTTGGGGCCATTCAACTTCTTTGACCATGCGGCCGGCAACAAGCGCACCCAGGCACACCGGTATTTCAAGGATGATCTTTGTGCCCCTGTCCTGATGAGGTGCATTATCACGGTTCTGTAAAATCCTTTTCAGTAAAAGCTCATATACAGGTTCAGACCGCAATAAAGTAACAACCATGTATGATGTCATGGAAACAGTAATCAGCGCCAGCAAGTGACTGAAGGAGCCTGTCATCTCCGTAATTAATACACTGCCCGTTACCGGAGCCTTGACAATGGCAGTAAAATAAGCAGCCATAGCCAGGACAATAAAATTGTTCAAGTATTGTGGATTTATATGAAACAAATTCACTGCAATACTGCCGAATATATCCCCCGTTAAAGCGCCAATCACAAGTAAGGGCAAGAATATACCACCGGGCACGCCCGAACCGTAACTGAGCATGGTAAAAGCAAACTTCACCGCCAAAAGCGCAAATAACATAATCAGGGAATAATGCCCACTTCCCAATGAATCAATCAACCTGTGTCCCCCACCCAAAGTTTCCGGGAGGTAAAACCCGAGCACGCCCCCTGCCATCAGAGGAAGCAAAGGTTTAACAATTTCCGGTACCACCTTCACCTTTCCGTACATGTTTAACGTAAATACCAGCGAACGGTTGAAAAAAACACCAAAAACCCCGGCAATTACCCCTAGAACTACCAGGAGGAAATAATACTTCAAAGGCAAAACTTGCAGGTCATGAAAATGAAAAATCGGCTTTTGGCCGAAAAAATTTTGTGACACCAAATCGGCTGTAAGCGATGCCGCCATAGCGGCAGTTAAAACCACCGAGGAAAAATTTTTGTGTACTTCCTCAAGAGCAAAAATGACACCTGCCAAAGGAGCATTAAAGGCAGCAGCTAAACCCGCGCTCGCTCCGCTCGTAACAAGATATTTTTCCTCAACCCTCAATCTTCTCAGGGCACGACTGACTCCCTGCCCGGCGGCAGCGCCAAGCTGAATGGAAGGCCCTTCCCTGCCCAATGAAAGTCCACTTCCAATGGCCATAATCCCACCTGCCAGCTTGGCCGGTATAACCTTCCACCAATTCATCGTCAACTGCCCCGATAAGTACCCCTCTACCTGCGGAATGCCGCTTCCGGCCGCCATTGGCTCATACCGTACAATTTTGCCTAATAAAAAAGCTATGACAATGAGTGTCAGAAAGAATACTGCTTTGGGCCACCAAGCGTTATTCTGTAAGACAGGGTATATGTAATCGCGTAATACTTCAGCTTTTTCCAGCATGAAACGGAAAAACACTACCAACAGTCCAGCCACAATACCACTTAGTATACCTTCCACAAAAAGCTTGAGGCGAAAATCCCACCAGTGACTTAATACCCTGTATGTACGACTTTTTCCCATAAACCTTCACTCCACAGACTTTACAAGAAAGTAAAACTTTTCAATATATTTATCTTAAACCTTCTTGTCATTTCCGTCAAACACGGTTATCCTGCAAAATCTTGCCCCAAACTGGCAGGATTTGGGGCCAATATACAAGAATATAAGAGAATAAAACAAACGGCTATGGATGGTTGTATTACAGATAACAGCAAATAAGGATGAAAGGAGAATGCTTATGCCTGATAAACAAAAATCCTGTTGAGCTTCCGGCGAACCTGCCCGTGTGGCTCCTGAAGATAAACTTATATCAAATGATAATCTGTGTCCCGTTTGCGGTAAACAGGGCGCCGGCGTCAAAAACGAAACTGTCAGGCACCTGGTTAAGAATGATTTGAAAAAAAGCGTAGGGTCACATGATTACAATTTATGTATGACCGAAGACTGCGACGTGGTATATTTCAAACACGATATTGTCTTTTACAGGCATGATTTAACCGTCCCTGTTTGGTTTAAGAATAATGCCAACCCCAGGTACATTTGCTATTGTAACAGGGTTACTCAGGAGCAAATCGAAAACGCTCTTATTAACGGTAATGCCCGCACCGTAAAGGATGTTGCAAGGCTCACAGGAGCAATGAAAAACGGTCAATGCTTACTGAACAACCCTACAGGGAAATGCTGTGGCCCCGTCATCCAGCAAATAATTGACAATGTCCTGTTGCAGAAATAGCAGGGAACCCAATGCGCGGTTTATGTTTAAGACTGTTGCTACCGGTTAAGCCTGCTTTACCCGGAATGGTCCGTACCGGACAATGTCAACATCTACAACCATAATAAGACCCCGGGGCACCATTTCCTGGACCATCGGCAGCACCCTGGTTATGTTTTCTGCCGAATCCACTGCCTCCAAAATCATGGGCAGATCGGCAGACAGGTCCAGTATTCTGGCCGAATGCAGCACTTTGTCGGCTCCGTAACCTTCTATCCCCCGGTAAACGGTTACGCCGGCTATCCCCTCTTCCTTTAATTTCAGTACCAGTTGGTGATACAGCGATTTTCCCTTCCATTTCTCTGTTTCCCCGAGATAAATCTTCAATAATTTACCTTTTCCCGTAATATCCATGCCCAATCCTCCTATACATATTCACCTAAAGTCAGGCCAAGCCATGCCGCTAATAACCCCAGTATAACACTGCCTGAAAGGTACCTGACCGCAATTCCTTTTTCCCCGTCCTGAATCAGATTTATAATTTCAAAAGCAAAAGTGGAATAAGTGGTATATGCCCCCATAAAACCGGTGGTGGCTACGGACTTCAACCAGGCCGGAGTTGCCCCGCCTTTGGTCAACAGGACAGAGAGCAGGCCCAACATAAAGGAACCGGTAATATTAATACAGAAAGTGGCCAGGGGGAAATCCCCTTTCCAACGCCGGCCTACCCATTTGCTTATCCCGTATCTCGAAACAGCCCCAAAAATTCCTCCTATGCCTACAAACAAATATTCCATAAGTAGATTCCCTCACTATATTATTATAACTCTGAAGGTTCTTCCTAACCAGCCTGCCGTTGGGCCAATGCCATCGCTGCAACGGAACCGGCCCAGGCCAGTATCACACAGCCCAGTGGCGTGGCCAGGAGATAAACCAGTGCCGGCCAAACCTGTTGGTTCCGAATTAAATTAATTGACTCGACAGCAAAGGTGGAAAAGGTGGTATAGGCCCCCAGAAATCCGGTACCTATCGCTAAACGCAATCTGGGGTTTATTTCCAGCCGTTCCAGGGTTAAAGTGAGAAAAAAGCTTAATGCAAAACATCCCGTCAGATTTATGATTAAGGTATTGACCGGAAAAGACCAGCCAAGCCATGTATTAATTATTTTCCCAAGTAATACCCGGCTAACGGCACCCAAAAACCCGGCCAAACCTACGGCAATATAATCCACAAACCAAACACCTGCCTTGGTTAAACTATATTATAAAGTAAAAAATTGTAAATCTGAATATCAAAAATTGCGTTACAGAATAAAAACTCCTACCGGCGTTAAGCCAGTAGGAGCCATCATCTGTAAAAACAGCGGTTCGAGGCGAGCCCCATCGCCTTTTTTGTAATATATTTTAAATGATACATATTCTACATAAAACAAGCAATTCCTGCCGGTCTCCCAAAATCCTAAAAATTGCTGTTGGAGAATGAACAATTGCTTGAACTTAGATCCCTTGGAAAACTTACAAAACAATTATAATAATGGCAAAATCCAGAGTCCTCCCCCATATCCATTAACATTCAACTTTTATCATATTCAACTTTATTCCCCGGAGCTAGAACAGCAAACAAAGCAACTCCGGCAAAGATACCCATAAATCCGCCAAAGTAGAAAGGAGCCGCTGCTCCGAAGCTTGTCCACAGAAATCCGGCAAGAGCGGAAGCCGGTAACAAGCCTATGCCTACCAGCATAGCATGCAGACCTATCAGTGTTGCCCGCCGGTCTTCCGGGGCGATATCTGAAACCAATGCCTTTTCCACCGATTCAGTTAATCCGGCATAAATCCCATAAGCCCCAAACAAGAGCCACAGCCACTGTCTTTCTGTAACCAGAGCAAAACCCAAATAGACAAGCCCGTAAAACAAGTATCCAAAAACCAAAAAGTTTCGCCGCCCGAATTTATCGGATAATCTCCCCGCGGGATAAGATACTAAGGTGGAGATAACATTAAAAGCAAGGTACAACAGAATGGTCATCCCTGTGCTGAAACCCAGGTCTTTTGCCCTCAGGAGCAAAAACTGGTTGGATGAATTGCCCAGGGTAAAGATAAACGTTACAATCAAAAACAGTTTCAGTCGGCGGTCAAGGGTATTCCATTGAAATTTTAAATTCCTGGTCGTACAGGTTGAGTTTACTTTATGTTCGCGGACCAGAAACAGCGCTGCCACACCCAATACAGCGGGAACAATTGATACAAGAAAAACGGGCTGATAGTCCCCCTCATAATAAGTAACAAAGAAAAAAGCAAGAGTAATTCCGATTACAGCGCCCAAATTATCAAGGGCTTTATGCAGCCCAAAAGATTTACCGGAACGTCCGCGTTGAGAACTTTCCGCAATCAGGGCATCTCTAGGGGCAGTCCTTATGCCTTTGCCAAAACGGTCGGCAACCCTGGCCCATAAGACCCAAAGCCATGAATTGGCCGCTACCAGCAGCACCTTGCCGGCTGCCGAAAAACCATAACCTCCAATAGCCAACAGTTTTCTGCGCCTGAATTTATCAGAGATATATCCGGAAAAGAGCTTTAGCAGACTGGCCAGGCTCTCAGCAATCCCTTCAATAATCCCGACGATGGCCGGTGCAACCCCCAGTTTGGTTGTTAAATAAATAGGCACCAGTGGATACACCATTTCACTGCTGATGTCGGTCAGAAAACTTACTATCCCCAATATGATTACATTGTACAATTTTCTCCCACCTTCAGTTCCCAAATACACCGCACGGTAAGGGGAGGTTAAGTGATTTTGAAAACATTTAGGAATTTTCGCTATAATAAATGATAGATATGTTTAGCAAATTCTATAAAGTCGTTCAGGTCCTTGAGACTTTTATATACAATCCTGTTGTCAATTTCCAGGTAATCGTGCACAAGAATATTTCTGAATCCTGCCACCATTTTCATTTTCGTGGCCAATTCAACGGGAATAAGACCCTCCTCCGACAATACTGCAAAGCTATCAGCATACCCCTGAGGAGTGCGATAACCCCTGTCAGCTATAATATGGTTGGCAATATCTATACAGGCTTGAGCTGCAACCTGCAAATTGCGTTCCGCCCTGTCCCTGAGCGCCTCATTATTGCTGTATTCATCCCATGAACACATAGCTATCTCTTTCAACTTGCGTACGGCCTGCTCAAGTTTTATCAGCCTTTGTTCCACTTTCTCTTTATCCACCACCAAAACTCCCCTCCCTTATACGCCTTGCCAAACCTTCGGAAAATATCCGTTGGGCAGGTAAAAAATCAAAATACAGGTCCATTGTTTTCACTTTAAAGTCAACCAACTGGCCTTTCCTTTCGTCCCGGGCAAATAACAATTCTCCATCTTTAATAACACGGTATGCCAATGCAGGAGGCGCTTCATTAAGCACAACCAGTTCAACCCTGTCTGTTTCAAGAACTATTGACAGTTCACCCATTAACCTGAGTCTCTCGGGAAGGTAGCGCTCCCGTTCAACAGACTTGTCAAACAGGATAGCCAAGTCAATATCGCTCTGTGGTGTTGCCCTGCCGACGGCGTAAGAGCCGAAGAGGTAAAAGGCAATTATTTGACCACTGTCTCTGATTGTATTTATGAACTTTTGCAGTCTCGACCTCAGTTTTTCTATTGGAAAAATGTTATCCGTGGTCAATAAAAGTCCCTCCATACACTGTTTAAATTATTATACCTCATTTGACGTGTCATTTCCTGCCATTTTCTGTAACCGCCACGAGTTTTTTATATCAGGTATTTCTCAAAATCTGATGGAAGCAGCATCCTGTGTTCATTCAAGGAACTCTTTGCAATTTCTACCCTTCGCACTGCTATTTTTTTGGGTTGATTTTGAAATAATATAACAGATATAACAAGTTAAAGGAAGTGCAAACATGCAGACAACCTATACCAATCGTCTTATCAACGAAAAATCCCCCTACCTTCTCCAGCACGCCCACAATCCAGTGGATTGGTACCCCTGGGGCGATGATGCCTTCCGAAAAGCAGAAAAAGAAGATAAGCCCATCTTTCTCAGCATAGGCTACAGCACCTGCCACTGGTGCCATGTGATGGAACGGGAATCCTTTGAGGATGAAGAAGTAGCAGCCATACTTAACAAACACTATGTCTCAATAAAAGTGGACCGGGAAGAACGCCCCGATATAGATACCATCTACATGTCCGTCTGCCAGGCTATGACCGGACATGGCGGATGGCCGCTGACCGTTATCATGACTCCTGATAAAAAACCCTTTTTTGCAGGAACATACTTCCCCAAAAAAAGCGCCCGGGGAATGCCTGGCCTGACAGACATCCTGATTCAGATAGCCGATTTGTGGCGGGAAAGAAAAAAAGAACTGACAGAATCAGGAGAAAAAATAACGGAAGCTGTAAACAGCCATTTATTTTCCCATACCGGCGGAGATGTTTCAAAAGAGATGCTGGACAAAGCCTTTGCCTACTTTGAAGAAAACTTTGATCGCCTTTATGGCGGGTTCGGTGCAGCGCCCAAGTTCCCCACTCCTCACAACCTGACTTTCCTCCTGCGTTACTGGAAAATGTCGGGCAACGGCGCTGCCCTGGAAATGGTGGAAAAGACCCTCGATGCCATGTACCTCGGTGGGATTTACGACCACATAGGTTTCGGTTTTGCCCGGTACTCCACCGACAGGAAATGGCTGGTGCCCCATTTCGAAAAAATGCTTTATGACAACGCCCTTCTGGCCATCGCATACCTGGAAGCCTATCAGGCCACAGGAAACCGTAAATATGCCAAAACAGCCGAGGAAATTTTTACTTATGTGCAAAGGGACATGATATCACCGGAAGGAGGTTTTTATTCGGCGGAAGACGCCGATTCAGAAGGAGAGGAAGGCAAATTTTACGTCTGGACGCCCGAAGAAGTGAAAGAAGTGCTGGGTGATAATCTTGGGCGGTATTTCTGCCGCGACTACGACATTACTGCACAGGGTAATTTTGAAAGCAAAAGTATACCCAACCTGATTGAAACAGGTTACGTAGAAGGCTATGAAGAAGCCAGGAAAAAACTTTTTGCACGACGTGAGCAGCGGGTGCACCCCTTTAAAGACGACAAAATCCTGACCGCCTGGAACGGTTTAATGATTGCCGCTATGGCCTATGGCGCGCGGGCCTTAGGGGAAAAAAAGTATGCCGAAGTTGCTGCCAATACGGTGAACTTTATCAACAAAAACCTGCGCAGAGAAGATAGGCGGCTTTTAGCACGGTTTAGAGACGGCGAGGCGGCATTCCTTGGCTATCTGGATGACTACGCTTTCTATGTTTGGGGTTTAATTGAACTGTATGAAGCTACATTTGAGCCTGCATACCTGGAACAGGCCCTGGAGCTGAACAACGATATGCTGAAACTTTTTTGGGATGAAGAAAACGGCGGCCTTTTCCTCTATGGTAACGATGCCGAAAATCTTATCACCCGGCCGAAAGAAATCTATGACGGCGCTCTGCCTGCCGGTAATTCTGTAGCAGCCGTGAACCTTTTCAGGCTGGCCAGGTTAACAGGTGACCGGCAACTTGCAGAAAGGGCCCGGGAACAACTCAAAGCCTTTGGGGGAAGTGTGGCAGAATCGCCCATGGGTCACTCTCACTTCTTAATGGCTGTATGGTTGGACCTGACACCGCCTGTGGACATAACTGTAGTCGGCAACCGGAAGGCAGGCGACACAGAAAAATTGCTTGCCACCGTAAACAGCAGATTCATGCCGGAAGCAACGGTGATCCTAAAACCACCGGGACCGGAAGGAGAAAAACTTGCTCAGGCAGTGGCCTTTCTCAGGGACAGGCAAGCCGTTAACGGAAAAGCCACGGCCTATGTCTGCAAAAACTATTCCTGTCACCCGCCCGTCACTGATGCAGATGAATTGGAAAAATTGCTGTAACTGCAAAAATTATTAAGAAGATAAGGACCATATCTACACAGTATACCAAAATTAATAGAGAAAGAAGGGTTTTTAATGAGTGACTGGATAATCCCGTATTTTACATTCAAAGGCAACTGTGAGGAAGCAGTGAAGTTTTATCAAAAGGTCTTAGGCGGAGAAATGCAAATATTACGTTTTGATGATGCACCGCCCAATCCGGCATTTCCAGTGCCTGACCATATGAAAAATCTTGTTCTTCACGCTGAGTTAAGAAAAGACGGTCATGTAATTCGTTTTTCGGATACTTCCCCGGATGCGCCATACAGAGCAGGAAATAATATTTCTTTTTCACTGGAATTTGATACAGAAGATGAAACACGCTTAACATTTGAAGCGCTGTCTGAGGGAGGACAAGTGGAAATGGAGCTGCAGGAAACCTTCTTCAGCCCGTTGTACGGCAAATTAACAGACCGGTTTGGCGTGACCTGGCAACTGGTGTGTAAAGCTAAATAATAAAAAATTTTTCTATACGCTTCGATGGGCCCCTGATAATGTCCCCTGCCCCTTATCCGTTTGGTATAAATGGCCCTTTGGAGGCAGTTGTTAAAACAGGTCCAGCACCCGGCACATTTGCCGGGAACGAACCATCCACTATTTCTTTCACGAAATTTCCTGCCTCCGGGGCCAGAACGACTCCCTGTTCCACTTCAGTAGTACCAACCTGCATGGAATCTACGGCTACCTTGGTACCCCTCTGGAACATCACTGTTTTTGCAAGTACAACATCCCCGCCACAATTAATGCCGATATCCAGAATAGCACCTTTTCTATCAGGTGGCTCTTGGGGTTCCCGTAAATCCGCCAACCGGAGAAGATTAGCAGTATTCCCGGTAAAACAGAGAGCCAGGGCTGTAGTTCGCCAAGGGTCTTTTCCAGAAAGACTGTCAAACCGTTCAAACCCAGGGGCAGCAAAGCCGAGGCGATACAGCAAAGGTGGCTTAAAAGTACTGTAAACAGGGCCCCGGTGAGAAAAAACAGGGAATTTTTTTGATTTACCCGCCAGATGATGATTTGCACTTTATCCCTCCAAATTTATTCTCAGGAAAAAATTATGCGCCATTAATCCGTCTTATGATTCCTATCGCCTTTTCGGTGTAAAAAACTACCTGAGTGTGCTGTGGCAGTTTTGTATAACGATGTAATTCCTTTCTACCGGGAACGTGGTCTCTCCATATCTGCAATTATTACCGACAATGGGCGGGAGTACAACGGAACAGAGACTCATCCCTACGAACTGTATCTGGCTTTAAATGACATAGAACACCGCAGAACTAAAGTGCGTCGGCCCCTGACAAACGGATTCGTGGAGAGATTCAACAGGACGGTATTGGATGAGTTTTTCCGCAAAGCATTCCGTGAAAAATTCTTTGATAACATCGACGCACTTCAGGCTGATCTGGATAACTGGCTGCATCATTACAATACCAAAAGGCCCCACAGAGGTTACCGGAATATGGGCAAAGGCCCCATAGAAACCATAACCGTATATCTGGAAAAAATGGAATCAAAGTCAGATTGAAGTGTTAGGCAAGAAGTTTAGCTGTACACAATATAAAATACGATATTTCGTACTGCTTTGTTGTATGAAATTAATTCTCGGACAGAATCCTAGTTTATGTTGTTACTTTTTTTTAAATATAAAGCTTTTTATTTTGGATAAGTATCCTAGAAATAAGCCAATTATAATTGAAATAGGCAAAAAAATGAGACCGTAATTATGAACTCTAAATAGTTGATCTCTGGCCTTCCAATACCATACTACCCAAAAAGGTGCAGTAGGATAATCGTATGGTATCCACTTCGTACTTAACCATGTCAAAAATAAAAAGCTTATCGCTAATCCAAGCAAAAACCGCTTTAAAGAAAACATTTAAAATTCCTCCCTTCGGGTTATTCTTCTAGTTCAATTTGAATGTTCCTTTTATTTTTTAATATATGAATTATAAGAGCCGGTTTTTCTCTTTTCCAAGAAAAACCGGCCAGCCCTAAGAAATAGAACCATCTTTGCTTAGCTATTATAAAGCCGGAACAATTGCGGACATTTCTGCAGTATTGTTATTTACATTTGCCTCAGGATGATGCTTCCCTTTTCATACCAGGAGTTGACAAGCTGGAAGAACAAGCTACCGGCCAGGCTGTCCAGAGGCAGGTAGCAGACCTCGTCTACTACGAGTATCTTGGGCCTCAAATATTCTAAGTCGTTTTTCCGTGTAATCAAGAAAGCTTAGTTATTCATTTGATTTTATCCCGTATCTTCTATATAATAATTTTAATTGTTCTTCGGTAAGATTAGGCGAATAGATTGTAACGTGCCCTGGGAAATTCTGCTCAACTATTGTTTTATCCGGAATATATTTTATTATTGGTTTTATTTGTTTAAATTTTGGTTCCCCAAAATCTCTTGCGGTAAAATCCATTCTTATTGTCTTAATTTCTCCGGGAGAAAGTACGACACTGGAATCTGTCCATTCGTACCATTTTCCTGCGAGTTCAAATTTTCCGTTTTGAAAATACATTCTTTTAGCACTGATTTTTTCCTTTGTTTTAAACTCTAAATCATTTATCTTTATTTTTTGTTTAGATATATTTTTCAGTGTTATTGCATATATATAATCATTTACTTCCGGGTTAATGCCCGTTCCTCCCATGGCAGTTAAATGTTTTTCTAAGGTTTTCGGTTTTATATCAAAAATGATTTCGCCAACAGGAGCCTTATATTTAGTTTTTGCGCCGTTAACCTCAAATTCGATATTTTTTAATTTATAAAACCCAGGTTTGTTAAAGCGTATTTCTAAACTTATAGTATTTTGAGCGTATGCCTTAGTTGTGGAAAACCGAGCAACAGATACACTGATTTGAGTGTTTGGAATTGGAGGATGGATAATATTTATTGATTTCACTTTATCCGAATTAAAGTCGAAAAAAGGTATCTCTACGTTAATTATCTCCCCTACTTCACCCGAAAAATAACCGTCCCATTGTAAAAATAAAAATCCTTTTAAATCAGATAAACTACCATTTTTTTGATCCTTTTGTGGAGCCAAACCACAGCCTGACTGCATCATTAAACAAACAAACCAAAAAACTACTAAGGTTAGCCTCACTAAAATTCTTGTATTCATAGCCTATAACTCCTTTAAGAATCCGTTACAAATATAACCATTAATTACTTGGTATAAAATTAACAGTAAAAGAAAAGTTTTAACATGGTGTATCAATAAAAATGACACACCATGTTATTGACTTATATCACCAGATGCTATAGGAATAGTATATCCCGCGATAGTCATAAGCTCTTGCGGTAGCAGTATTCCCCGTAAATTCATGGGGCATATTATAATATATGTATCGATATTCACTCTGATATACATACCATCTATCCCACATTCTCTGCCAATAAATAGTAGCATTTTTGTTAGCTGGAACATTAATAGAATAGCTAACTGTTACTGTACCGCTATTAGTTAAGGTTCTTCCAATTTGAACTTCTACATCATTAATAGGAACTTTTAGTGTTCCCCCTATACTATCAGACCAACTAGCTTGTATACTTGCACCTAAAGTACTACCATTAGGTCCTCCTGCCCCTGAAACTAAGGTATATTTTTCTCCATAGTACTTAGTAGGACCTGATAAACCGGTTATCTTCCAATAATAAGTATAATAAATCGCATCTGTTTCAACATTGTTTTTATCAGCTACTTTAACATTCTTTTGGTCTTTTCCTTTCTCATAAAACGGTCCATCTGCTGAAAATTCCTTAATGGGATCAAAATCAACGATTTTTTCGTTTGCATATGCCAAACCTGTCAAATTAGTTATTAAAAACACCGTTAGACAAAGGACCACAAACAATTTTCTTTCTCTCATAAAACAATCTCCCTCAATAATCTTTTGATATCTCCTTTTTGCTCGCTTAATCATAGATTTTCACTTTTTCAATTTAGAGTCTCTTGGATAATTAATGCTTAGCAGTATAATATTGAATGTACGTATGTGGAGTAAACCAGACCGCTGGTTGTTTGTATTTTACGGCCGTTGGGATTCCACATTGTCTCCGGTGGGAACCCTCCCATGTCTCACAGGGTCAATGCCCTAAATTCCTTCGTTCTGCCTCTCCAAGAGGTGGAATGTCAGTCATGCTCCTAAGCAGGGTCTTTGCCCGTATGGATAAAATTCAACCTGACTATCCCAGCTCTAAATTGTCAAAGATCTAAATCTATAATCAATCTTGGTTACGGTATTACATAAATGTACCGCTGCTCACCACATGGCTGCCCTTAACGCCGCGGTCACGAGCCAGTCAAGGGCCGCTTCAGCGGCTCCGCTTCGCCCTTAACAGGCGAGGAAGTGCGGTGTATAATTGACTGCTGCAGTGTAATTCTAAGCCACTAACATTTTTGGCCTGCGGATATCACTTAGCATCTTTTGCGGGTCATATGTTGTACCTTTGGTTAAAAGTGCATAAAAAATTCGGATTAGTTTGCAGCACAGGGCCATCAGGGATTGCATTTTGGTTAAAGGATTTTTCTCCCGAGTAGTATAGTGCTTATGCAACTCCCGAAATTCTGGATTCTTGGCCACGAGCGGCATCACTGCCTGGAATAGGCCCCGTCGCAGATTCTTGTTGCCACGTTTACTCAATGTTATTTTACCTTTGTGCTTACCTGAACTGTTTTCATTAAGATTCAGCCTTCCCAGTTTCTGAATTTGCCGCAGATGCGCAAACCTTTTGATTTCTCCCACTGATGCTATAAAAATGGTACTGCAACAACCCCGATGCCCTTAATAGCCAGTATTTTCTGGGCGTTTGGTACCTGCATCAGCAATTCCTTCACTAATTCCATATTGGTTGCCATCTGGCGGCTAACCATTTCATATTCTTCCAAAAGCATCTGTAACTCGCTGGTTGCTGCCCGCAGGCCTTTTTTTACCCCAATGGTTCGCTTGGCTGCTTCCTGTAACCTAATTGCGTGCTTAAACCCTATGGCCCGCTTAATTTCGGCCTTCCAGCAACTTACGATACCTTCTAAACCGGTTTCTAAAACCTTTTGCGGCGTCGGGAAGGATTTTAGTGTCAGAAGAGCCGCCTTTCCCCGCCAATCCTTAAATACCTGAACAAACTCTGGAAAATATATATGCAGCCAGCGCCTTACCTTGTTGTTTATCTCGGATAACCGCTTTACATGCCGGTCATAAACTTCCATGGCCACCCGCAGTTCACGGTACACACCTTCCGGTAGATACGGTTCCAGGTACCGGCCATCTTTGACTAGCATTGCAATAGTTTTGGGATCCTTCCGGTCATTCTTGGTCGGGCTGTTGTCATCCAGTTCCTTGGTTCGTTTGACATGGAACGGATTGACTAGGGCTATCTTTACCTGGCCTTCTAACAGGTGAAAACCCAGGCTAAACCAATAATGCCCTGTTGGTTCCATACCTACAATAACTTCTTTTTTACCATGTAAACGTGCATTTTCTGCCACCCATCGGTCAAACTTCGCAAATCTTTCATATTCTCTTTTTCAAACCTCATTTTATTTCATTACAGGAATGCTCCTTATACAATCCTGTAGCCTCTCGAAAATCAGAACAATAGTTATCTGAACAAAACAAAAATCGTCCTTAAGCTCATTGACTTTGATGGAATTTAGGATTTTTGTCACCGCCGCGAACAAGTAGGCCATCAAAACTGGACCCCTTCAAGAATTAAGTTAACGCTCTGATAAATGATGGAATACTTAACTGTCAGGGCATCTTCGAACAAATCAAAGCTATGGGTTACCACCGGGTTCTTTTTTTATCACAAAGTTTTACCAATCTCATCAAGACGCTTAAAAATAACTGCAGCCGACTCAGCTTCGACGATAGATGGGCCTAGAGTGCGCACCATTCGACGAAGTTTTTTTGTGTAATCTTCAAGTTTTGAAATGTCATTTTCAACCATTTCACCATTCGAAGCTTTAAACAAGATTATGTCTACTAGGTTTTTCCCTTCGTTATGAAACTCTATCAATGATTTAGGCATGGAGACATGTTTTATTATTGGATCTAAATACGTAAACTCTCCTTTAGCTAACATCAATTTATTTGTAAAATCAGAAGTATTATTCCTAACATCAAGAGAATCCTGTAAGAAGTTAAGTATATCATATTGTTTAGCCATGTACATTTTATAATCATTAACTGCCGATTGCTCCCGTTTTTTCCACAAACCGTAACTAAGCGCTGATAATAATAAGATACTTATTAATAACAACAATATAATAGTTTTCAATTTTCTGTTTTTCATTGTAGCCTCCCAAACTAATGCACAGTATAATAATATAATATTATCAATGACCACCCAAAGATCAAATAAAATGCTAATGATGGGCAGAATAATATCTGCCCATCACTTTTAATTAGAATATGATACCGTCTCACTTGCTTCTTCATTAACACCAGTTATCCATGAAAAAGATATGCCCCACGGATAAGACACGGAAGGATTTGAAATATCTAGTTGGGTATGTCCATAAGCTATTCTCATTTGCATATCTCTCCTATTGTTGTTGCTTTATATGTTACAACATTATAAGATTCTGCTGTAAGTAAAGTCATTGTAGGTGCCCAGCCTGCCCCAATAATGTCAGTACTTAAGTAAAGAGGTTTACTACTCCATGACCAACTAAAACCTGTCTTCCAATAAGACCGATCATTTTTTGAGTCATACC
>NZ_LGTE01000018.1 GCF_001263415.1 Thermincola ferriacetica | reverse complement strand
CGCCCGGAGCGGAGGAATCATTTAACCTCCCCTTTTCCTATCTGCGGCACGCAACATATGCTGAGTGACCGGACGGGAGGCGGCCTAGCTTTTGAGAAATGCTATATGAGCCATCGAGTTCGGGAACGCTGCCTGAACGGCCAGGGTTTGCAGCACCAAGCTCCCCGGTAGCGGAGACACCCTCCTACCCTTTCAATAGGCCGGTTTCACCGTTACAGCGGCTGTTTATCTCTTTAACCTGGGATCCAGGGCGTCTCTCAGCCCATCGCCGAGGAGGTTGAACCCTAATACCACGAACATTATCGCCATACCCGGGAATATCATGACATGGGGCGCTCTCTGAATATAACTCCGCCCGTCACTGAGCATAGCTCCCCATTCCGGCGTCGGCGGCTGGGCACCCAGTCCGAGGAAGCTCAATGCCGCGGCGTCCAGAATGGCAGTGCCTATACTCAACGTAGTCTGGACAATAATCGGCGCCATACAGTTGGGCAGCACGTGCCGTAGGATAATCCGCAGGTCACTGCAGCCTATGGCTCTCGCCGCTTCAATGTATTCGGTGGTCTTGACACTCAGCACTGTTGACCGCACTATGCGGGCAAAGTGCGGCGTATAAACCACACCGATGGCAATCATGGCGTTTCGCAGTTCCGGCCCCAGCACGGCAGTAATGGCTATTGCCAAAAGCACACTGGGAAAAGCGAGTAGGATGTCCATCAGCCGCATGATGAGACCGTCCAGCCACTTGCCGTAGAAACCGGCAATGGCCCCTAAAACTACACCCAGGACCAGAGAAAAACTCACCGAAATTACGCCTATCTGTACAGAAATCCGGGCACCGTAAATTATCCGGCTGAAAATATCCCTACCCTGGCTGTCGCGGCCCATAATGTGTTCGCTGCTTGGCGCTTCCAACCTTTTCACCAGGTCACTGTCTGTAATGGGATCATAAGGGGCAATTAAAGGGGCGCACAAAGCCACCAGCAGAAAAACAGCCACCAAAATCAGGCCTGTCAGGGCACTTTTGCTCCTGATAAGCCGTTTGAATACATCCCCCCATAACCCTTTACTTTCTCTTTTACCATTGCGGGGCTGTAGTCTGTTTCGTTTTATTTCCAGAGTTGTACTGCCGCTCAATGTCCTAGCCCCCTTAATGTGTCCTGATACGAGGATCAACGTAACTATATAATATGTCGACCAACAGGTTTATCAAAACAAAAATCAGCGCAATAATCAAGATACCATTCTGTACAACCGGAAAATCCCTTTGCATAATAGCTTCGTACATCAATCGTCCCACACCGGGCCACGAGAAGATTGTCTCTGTCAATACCGCTCCTCCCAGCAGTGACCCGAACTGTAATCCCATTACTGTCAAAACCGGCAAGAAAGCGTTTTTTAATGCGTGTTTAAAGATAACCACCTTTTCTTTCAGGCCCTTGGCTCTGGCTGTCCTGATATAATCCTGTTTTAGGACCTCCAGCATACTGGACCGGGTCATCCTGGCGATAATGGCCATCGGTATAGTAGCCAAAGCAAGGCTCGGCATAAGAATATGCTTGAAAGCATCGACAAAAGCCGGCCAGTTGCCCGTAAGTATAGCGTCCAAAAGATAGAGATTGGTTATTGTCTGCAAGTGTGTATCCACACTTAGCCTGGCCGAGGCATCGAGAAGACCCAGTTTAAAAGCAAACAACCATTGCATCATCAGGCCCAGCCAGAAGATTGGCAAGGATACCCCCAAAAGGGCGCCAACCATACTCAGGTTATCGAATATGGAATACTGTTTTACAGCGCTTATAACCCCTGCCAGAACCCCAACAATTACGGCAATTATCATGGCCGCCAGGGACAACTCCAGAGTAGCCGGAAATCTCTGCGCAAATTCCTCTATAACAGGGTTATTGGTAATAACCGAACGGCCGAAATCACCCTGCAGGACATTGCCCATAAAACGGGCATACTGAACATATAAAGGGTCGTTTAACCCCAACTGCTCCCGCAAAGCATTCATGGTCTCTTCTGTTGCCCTCTCTCCCAGGATAGCCCTGGCCGGATCGCCCGGGATCAGATGAATCAACAGGAAAGCGCAGATGGAAACTCCAATTACCACCGGAATAAGTCCAATCAGCCGTTTCACAATGTATTTACCCATTTAAAAGGCTTACCCTCCTTAATCCCTGAGCCAAACCTCGGGACTTCCGCAACAAAATCCGGAACAAGATTTTAACCAGTGACGAGCCGGGGTTAATGTCCGCTACCAGTCTTTAAACCCCGGCTCTTATATCTTTGTGCCTAAAACCTACTCTGTCTTATCAATGTTTATGAAGCACTCAGTGCCGGTGGCATGAGGTACCCAACCGGTGATTGATTTTCTAGCAGCAACAGGCGGTGTGGCATGTACCAGCGGTACCCATGGAGCCTCCTCGTGAATCAGCTCTTGAGCTTCCTCATAAAGTTTAGCCCGTTTAGCCTGGTCCGTTTCTCTCTGCGCCTCAGTCAGCAGAGCGGAAACTTTTTCTCCCTTGTAGAAAGAAACGTTGCCAGCAGTACCTTTAACGGTGTTGCTCTTGTCTAACAAATAATAGAGGAAGTTATCGGGGTCGCCGTTGTCGCCGATCCAACCAAACAGGTATAGGTCGTGTTCGCCGTTTTGCCCCTTCTCAATGTAAGTAGTCCAGTCATAAGTAACTATTTTGGCATCGATACCGACTTTGGCCAAATCCTGCTGAATGGCTTGACCGATCTCCTTTGGTTGCGGCATATAATCCCTCGCTACCGGCATAGCCCAAAGAGTAGTCTTAAAACCGTTGGGATAACCCGCTTCCGCCAACAGTGCCTTGGCCTTGGCCGGGTCATATTCATAGTCTTTTACTTTGTCATTATAGCCCCACAGAGAAGGCGGCATCGGGTTCTTCGCCGGTTTGGCGAGTCCGGCGTAAAAGGCGTCAATCAGAGCCTTTTTATTAATTGCATAGTTGATAGCCTGGCGTACCTGCAAGTTATCAAAGGGTTTTTTCTCTACGTTTATGGCCAGGTAGCCGACATTCATACTGGGTCTCAGCAATAGTTGCAAATTGGGGTCGTTCTTCACATTTTCCACATCATCAGGATTCAAGCCGATCATCGCGTCAATAGTGCCGGCCTTCAGCTCCAGGAACCGGGCTGAGTTGTCAGGAATGACCCTGAAGACAACCTTGTCAACCTTGGGTTTCCCACCCCAGTATTCCGGGTTTTTCTCCACAACAATCTGCTGGTCTTTTTCCCACTTCACAAATTTGAAAGGCCCGGTACCGACGGGATGTTTAAAGTAATCTTCACCATACTTCTTAATGGCCTCAGGGCTGGAAATGCCAAATGTGGCCATGGCCAGGTTGGCCAGGAAAGGAGCCATGGGCTTCGTTAAAACAAATTTAACAGTATATTCATCAACGACTATCACATCCTTAATAACCCCGGGAAATCCGCTGAACATGGCAGTATAGTAGCTGAAATCCCCGCCTTTATGGTACGGGTTCTTTTCGTCACGCCAGCGGTCAAAGTTAAACTTCACAGCCTCGGCATTAAAAGGTGTGCCATCGTGAAATTTAACACCTTGCCGCAATTTCAACGTCCACTCTTTACCGTCTCTTGAATTTTCCCACTCCGTGGCTAAACCCGGCTTAACCTCGGTGCTATCTTCTTCGTAGTCCAGCAGAGTGTCAAAAATTTGCTGAGTTACATACAGGCTCTCACCGTCAGTAACGTTGATGGGGTCAAGTCCCGATGCATCCCCGCTTTTACCGAAAACAAAGACCTTTTCTTTGTTCCCGCCAGGAGCTCCCTTATTCTCTCCCTGCTTTTTTGCCCCGGTACAGCCAACCAGGCCAAAGGCCACGGTCAGAGCCAGAAACAAAGTGACAATTTTCTTCATCCTTTTCATAAATACAGCCTCCCCTTTTTTACTAATCAAGGTACCTTATTTTATGTATGTAAACCTCACTGCCCCTTGCCGGAAGCAGCAAAACTTATACCAGGTGGCAAGCTACTTGATGTCCGGTCTCTTTTTCCTCCAGAACAGGCGTTTCCTCCTTGCACATGTCGGTTGCAAACGGGCAGCGGGTATGGAAACTGCAGCCGGCAGGCGGGTTAATAGGGCTGATCACATCTCCTTTTAACACGATCTTCTCCCGTTTCGCCCTGGGGTTGGGAATAGGTATGGCCGACAGCAACGCTTTTGTATAAGGGTGCAGCGGATTTTGGTACAGGTCTTTGTAATTGGCTATCTCAACTATCCGGCCCAGATACATTACAGCTACCCGATCGCTTATGTGGTGAACTACACTCAGGTCGTGGGCAATGAACAGAAAAGTCAGGTGAAACTCTTTCTGAAGATCTTCCATCAGGTTAATCACCTGCGCCTGAATACTTACGTCCAAAGCTGAAACCGGTTCATCACAGACTACCAGCTTAGGTTCCAACGCCAAAGCCCGGGCAATACCAATCCGCTGTCGCTGCCCGCCGCTAAACTCATGGGCATAACGGTCGCCATGGTAACTGGCCAGGCCAACGACTTCCAAAAGCTTGTTTACTCTGTCCCTGGCTTCCCGCCCACTGGCTATGCCGTGTAGTAGAATAGGCTCCATTATAATGTCCCGGACCTTCATCCGTGGGTTCAAGGAAGCATAAGGGTCCTGGAAAACTATCTGCATATCTTTGCGGGTTTGCCGCATTTCCTTATTGTTAAGAGCCCTGATATCTTTCCCCTCAAAATAAACTTCACCGTCAGTAGGTTCAATCAATCGGAGAATACACCTGCCGGTAGTACTCTTGCCGCAACCACTTTCGCCTACTAAGCCCAGGGTTTCACCTTTCAAAACATCAAAACTTACGCCGTCTACAGCTTTTAGCATTGCCACATTCCGGTGAAAAACTACGCCTTTGGTAACAGGAAAATATTTTTTTAAATTCTTTACCTTTAACAAAGCTTCCATTATTGATCACCCATGTTCAAATATAGATGGCAAGCGACCAGGTGGCCCTTTTTAATCTCCCTGTACTCTGGCCTCTGCACACGGCATATCTCCATGGCCTTTTTGCACCTGGGAGCAAAGGGACACCCGGGCGGCATATTCACCAGGTCAGGGGGTAACCCCTCTATAGGTTCCAAACGTTTCTTCTCCCGGTCATCAATCCTGGGCAGTGAGGCCAACAGCCCCCATGTATAGGGATGCAGCGGTGATTCAAACAGGGTATTGACATCGGCATATTCCACCGGCCGCCCGGCATACATGACCACTACATCATCACAGATTTCCGCAACAACCCCCAGGTCATGAGTAATCATCATGATGGATGTATGAAATCTTTCCTTTAGGTCGTTCATAAGTTTCAGTATCTGCGCCTGAATGGTTACATCCAAAGCGGTGGTTGGTTCATCAGCAATCAACAATTTCGGATTGCAGGACAAAGCTATGGCAATCATGGCCCGCTGCCGCATACCACCACTGAATTGATGCGGATAAGCCTTCAGCCTTTTCTCTGCTTCCGGTATACCTACCAGGCTCAACATTTCCACAGCTTTCTTGGCAGCAGACTTTTTGTCCAGTTTTTGATGCAGGATAATAACTTCGATTAACTGTTCCCCGATAGTAAGTACCGGGTTCAATGAAGTCATGGGATCCTGAAAAATCATGGCTATTTCGTTGCCGCGGATTTTTCTTATCTCTTCAGGGCTTTTGTCCAGTAGATTCTCGCCGTTGAAAATAATTTTGCCCCCCACAATTCTCCCGGGCGGTGAAGCGATAAGCTGTAGAATAGACATAGCCGTAATGGATTTACCGGAGCCCGATTCACCCACTACCCCGAGGGTTTCACCCTTTTTCAGAGTAAAACTCACCCCATCCACGGCCTTCACTACACCGGCTTCTGTATAGAAATATGTCTTTAAATCTTCAACAGCTAATAAAGTTTCCGCCACTGTATATCCTCCACCCGAATCATTGTAATATTAAGTACAAATTACATAAACCTTACTATCTGCAGGCACCGATAAATTAATTTTACCTAATCTCAAAATGATTTCCTATTTTCTCTCATATTTCTCTTAAAAACTTTAAAAAAGGGTAGATCGGGCATGTCCAAAAAGACCGCACTTTACAGTGCTCACAGGTCAAAAGGAAGGACCAAAAAGGCCGTAGGTCCTTTGGTTAAAAACAAAAAACGCCCGTCGGTCCCGCTCCCAATTCAAAGTTCACGGACCAATAGACGCTTTGTAACAGTTCGCCATCATATTTACCGAAATTAAATTATCACCACTGTTATGTTAGCGGCCACCGGCAGCTACACAAGTTTATACCTGTTTTTTGGCCGGCCTACTTTTCCGTAATCGCAAATACTAATTACCTTACCGGCCTTAACCATGTTCATTAAGTAACGGTGTACAGTCTGGTACGCCAGTCCCACCCCCGCCGTAATTTCCTCTATCGTCAAGGGCTCGCCCTTTTCCTTCATAAAATCTGTAATCAGACGCTGGGTAGCTCCACTAATTCCTTTCGCAGTATCTTCGGCATATTCTGATTCCAATTTCATTAATTGAGCAATTCTCAGGTTAACCTTTATCCGGGCAATTAAATCCGGAGCTTTAATCGGTTTTAAAGCGAAATCCGTTGCTCCCAGGGCCAAAAATTCGTCAGCAACTTCCTGCCTTTCATCCACCGTTAATACGATAATGGGGACATAATTGCTGTCAAGTTTCCTGATCTGTTCTACGGTTTCCATGCCGTCCAGCATGGGCATGTGGTAATCCACCAGTACCAAGTTAGGTTTTTCCGTTTTAAACAATTCAACACCCTCGAAACCATTGGCGGCCAAAACCGGCGTCCACCCGGCAAATTCACAAATTTCGCTAATAGTAAACCGGATATCCTCATTATCATCAATTACCAGAATCCTCATCAGGACTAACCCCCTTTAGCTTAACAGTAACCTTGGTCCCACCTTCCGGTATACGTTCCAAAGCCACTTTCCCCTGGTGGTTTTCCACGATCTGTTTGACAAAGGCCAGCCCCAAACCGCTCGAGTTGCCTTTTGTACTGTATCCCCAACTCCAGACCTTTTCCAGGTCCTCTTTCGCTATTCCCCGGCCGTTATCTATAATTTCGAAAATCACCCAGTCCCCTTCTTTATAAACCTTAATAATTATCTTGGCATTCTTAACCCCGGTGGTAGCCGCGAAGGCATTTTCGATCAGATTTATCAACACCCGGCTCATCCTGATGACGTTTATTTTCAACTTGGGCAGGTCCGCCGCAATGTCAAATACAACTTCCTGGCCCATTTTCTTTACCAGCACATGGGCCCGGACATATTGGATCAGGTCCGCAGGCGTGATATCTTTGCGTACCTCGTCGTAAAGAATCTCCGAAATCATGGCATTTACTTTATCCACAGCGCCGTCAATACGCTGACAGTATTCTTTGGTTTTTTCGGAGTTAGCGCTCATTTCTACCAGGGAGTTCAGACCACGGATGGTCATCAGAGGAGTCTTCAGATCGTGCACCAAAGTATGCATTTCCTGCAGTACCCTGGCCTGACGCGCCTGCATCTCCAACTCCTGTAACTGTATTTCCTTGACCCGGTTTTCTTCCATAAGAGAGATACGCCTCAAATATACAGAAACCAGCAAAGTTGAAATGATGCTGGTAAAGAAAAAGAATAAGGAGAAAAACAGGCCAACCAGGTTAAGGACTCCTTCGCCGTCCAAAAAAGAGGCCCCCAGTTTAATGCCCACGTCAAGGTCGCCACGGCTTATGGGGACAGAAGACACCAGCGGTACAACATTTAGCCAGTTCACAGCCATAGTGAGTCCAAAAGCCACCAGTACCACGGGACCGAAATTTTCCCTCAGTTCACCCATTTCAATTACGGCCAAAATAGACAGCAAAACAATTACCAGCATACCAACCAAACTGTAGCTGGCTTTCTGAACCGCCAATATATAATGAATCGCCAGCACCCAGGGAACAACCAGTAAGTAATTAACCCACCACTGGCGCAAAAGGTATTTGCGCCATAGATCAACCAGCAAAAAACCGCTTAAAATACCCGGCATGAGCCACAATGTGTCCACTATTACGAGTTCAAAGGATGCCAATACCAACAAACCGTTATCTTTTTTGACTATAGCATCCTCAACAAGCGCCCCGATAAATTGCAGCGATTCCATCCGGTAAACTCCATGATAGGCGCTAATGCCTGCCAGTACCAGCGCTAACACGGAATATACTGTCTTTTTGTTTAAGCTCTTACCCATTTGTCCTCCTACCTAAAGGCAGAATTCAAAGGCACGTTAGCTGTTTTTACACCGCTAACAACAGTAATAGGCTTTTGGTACTTTGTCGCCAAACCGGTAAAAAATTTATCACCTTCGCCATCCTGGGTCACAATAATATAATCCAGATACGGGGCGATCATACGTGCCAAGGAATCATTTGCAGCTCCCCGGCGGTCCTGACCGCCCAGGTGAAGCAAAATAACCGGTATATCCTTCTTATTGGCCGCCATCACCAGAGTTTTTACCCGTTCCATTTCCTCTTCTTCCGTTTTATGCATGGAATATAGACCCTGTTTACTGAATCCTAAGGCCAGTATTAAGGTATTGTGGCCTTCCAGGTCGCCCGGTTCAGCCCAATACATAAAATCGTTACTTATATTCAGCACATCACAAAGCTTTCCGGCTATTAATCCTTCCGGCCCCTGGCCCGCAGGAGTTACCAAAGCCTTTTCCCGCGCAATCGGCGCCGGCAGGTGAGGCAGCAGAGATTTTACTCGACGACTCTGTTGAAAAGACATCACCGCCGTTACAAGAATTAGTACAGCCAACAAGTAAATAACAAACCGTTTCGCCATTTCTCTGACCTCTACCAAAAGTAATACTTTTTTAAATTTTCAACAAAATAGTTAGGATTCCTGCCCTGAACAACTAACAAAGATTGGATACGCTGCCTATCGGTTTGGCCTGAACTTTTATCTCCAGAAAACTAAGGGATTTTTCCTTTTTTCTTTGGGTAGCACTTCGGAAAGCATATTTGATAGTAATTCCCTGCGTTGCTCACAGAAGTTAAAGGGGTCAGGCGCACAAGGGTTGGCGTAAATCTTACATGGCAGCTCCTTTTTTAACTCTTCAAAAAGCGTATCATCAGGTAATTTAAATAATAACCGCCAGGTTACCAAGCTGCAGTCCTTAAGATAAGGGGCCAGGTCTTTTAACTGCCAGATAGCCGAACCGGCCACCAGAACAGCCAGGTCGGCCCTGTCCACCTCGTCATAGCGGGAGTGTTTTACCATGACTCCCTGTTTCTCATATCTTATTAGCTGTCCGAGGTCCAGCACTACATAATTATAACCCGCCCGCAAAACTTCAATCAAATCTATATTTCTTTTATAAAAATCTACCCCGGTAATTCTGAAGGCACCCGGTAGTAGGCCTCCCTCAGTATCCTTTTCCTGCAAAGTAAAAAACACCGGGTTATCGTTAAGTTCAACTGCAGCCACTGTGTACTTCATTTGGGCCAGAAAAGCAGAAATGGAAATGGCCGTATGGGTACATCCCACTCCCCGGTTAGTTCCACCAACGGCAATAACAACTGTGCCGAAGGGTTTTTCCACTATTATTTCCCGCCTGGCCCGGGCATTAAATTGCCCCGCAAAACCCCTGAACAGACTATTCAAGGGATTGCTCTGCCGGCTACTGATTTTATTCAGATCCTCCAACAATTCAACGGCGCTTTGATAACGCATGGCGGGATCATTCTGCACACACTTCTGAATTATTCGTTCTATATCCTTCGACAGTAACCGGTTTAAACGGCGAACAGGTACCATTTCATAAGGAGGTTCGTTGGGGCTGGAACCCGTTAGTACATGATATAAGGTAGCTCCCAATCCGTAAATGTCGGTTCTTTCATCAGACTGGCATCCTAAAGAAAACTGTTCTGGCGCGGCATATCCCCTTGTACCTATAAAAGTACTGTCACTGGCCTGCCCCTGTTTATATTCCCGGGCGATGCCAAAGTCAATCAACCTGGCATTGCCTTCGCTATCTATTATAATATTGCCCGGTTTCATATCCCTATAAATTATCGGCGGATTAAAACCGTGCAGATAAATCAGTATCTCGCAAAGCTGTTTGGCCCAGGCTATAACGTTTTCTTCCGTACAAAATTTCCGGTCCCCAATAAGTTCTTTCAGGCTCGTGCCTTCAAAATAGTCTTCAATTATATAAATACAATTATTAAAGCTTATTATATCAATAATTCTGGGCAAACTCCGGTGGTTGAGCTTTTTAAGAATTTCCGGTTCCGCCAGCAGGTTAACCCGTGTATCCTTGCGTAAATCGATTTCCTTCACAGCCCAATAATTGCCCAATTTTAAATGCTCCGCGAGATAAACAGAGCCCCAAGCGCCCCGCCCCAGTAACCTTATAATTTGGTACTTCCCTTCTAATAAATCACCAATTTTCAACATCACTGCACCTATTCCCGTCGTTTTTTCTTAATTTTCCGACTATTACTTTCGACATCCGGGTATTACTTTCCTCTTTTTTCCTTTCCTTTTTCTAACCCGCTGACCACCGGTAAAAGCAGAATAGCCCAAATCACTGACTATTAGTTTGCAACTACAGGGTCAAAAATATGGATTTTTTCCGGCGGCAGGAAAACTGAAACTGTATCCCCCTGCCGCGGCAATTTGGGAAACTGTGTTACCGAAGCCAAAGCAGACAGGTTAAACCCAACATCAATTTTAAACCGGTAATAATAGCCAAGAGGAAATACCGCCCTGATTACTCCCCGAAACACATTCGGTGCATTAAGCTCAATGCTTGCTTCAGGACATGTTAAAACATACTCCGGCCTTATACAGGCCGCTGTTAAAACCTCCGGTCCCGTCAGATTCTGCCCCTTGCCCCGTTCTGCTGTTAATACACAGTTTGTTTTTTCAATGCTGAACAACCAATTTCCATCTGCGCCTTGCCGCAAAAAGCCCGGCCAAATGTTTTCTACCCCCAGGAATTCGGCGACCTGCCTACTTTTGGGGCGGACCAGTACCTCTTCAACAGGGCCGACCTGCTTGACGCTGCCATCCATCATAACAATTATCCTGTCAGCCAAAAAAGGCATATCAGTAAGGTCATGGCTTACCATAAGAGTTGTAGTTCCTGTCTCCGTCAATAGATCCTTCAATTCACTGATAAGCGCTGCTTTAGTGGGCATATCCAGGTACGTAAAAGGCTCGTCAAGAAACAGCACATCCGGTTCCAGAGCCATGGCCCTGGCTATACTGACCCGTTGCGCCTCTCCCCCGGAGAGAGTGCGTACATCCCGGTCCGCTAAATGAGCTATGTTGAGTTTGTCCAGCCAGTACCGGGCTTGTTGCCTCCTTTGCCTGCCGCGGACTCCCCTTATTTTCAAACCTATTGCCACATTTTCCATAGCCGTCCCCCGCAGCAGGAGAGGATCCTGAAACACCATAGCCATCCGACGCCTGGCCCGGAGTATTTTATCACTCCCCGCAATATGTTCTCCGTTAAAAAAAAACCGACCCCTGGACGGTTCGAGGAAAGCCAGAGCTTTTAACAAAGTGCTTTTACCCGCTCCGTTCGGGCCGGTAATAGCCGTAAACTCTCCTTTGTGCCAGGTCAGCCGGGAAATGCTGAGGATTTCCCTTCCCCCTTTCACTACAGACAGATTGTCCACTGCTAATACAACGTCCTGTTTCATAACCGAGCCCCCCGCTGCTGCAGTAAAGTGAAAACAAGTGTGACCCCGTATGCCAGGACCATCAGAATAATACTTAACGCTATAGCCACGTCAAAATTCCCCTTGGATACTTCCATCACCGTAGCTGTAGTAAGAACCCTGGTGCGCCCCAAAACATTACCACCCACCATCATGGAAGCTCCTATTTCCGAAATCACACCGCCAAAACCGGCCATTACAGCCGCTAACAAGGGGAGCCTCACTTCACGGACCAGGAGTAAAACTGTCTGCCACCGAGAAGCCCCCAAAGCCATAATCTGCATTTTCAGCTTCCCATCCACCTGTTGAAAGGCTGCCACGGAGATGCCGGTTATGATAGGAGTAGCAATAACAGACTGGGCTATCACCATGGCGGCAGGGGTATACATCAGGTGAAAGAACCCCAGCGGCCCATACCGCCACAACAGGATACTTACCCAAAGGCCTACCACTACCGGGGGTAGGCCCATGCCGGTATTGACCAAACTGATAACAAACTTCCGTCCCGGAAACCTGGTTAGGGCCAAAAGAGCACCGCAAGGTATCCCCAGGCACAGGCTGATAAGTGTAGCCGATCCCGAAACTTTCAACGTTAATAAGGTTATTCTCATTACTTCCGGGTCCCCGGCCAGCAAAAGTTTAACAGCCTGAACAACCCCCTGCCATATAAGTTCCATCGATTACCTCCCTAACTGCTCTTCTTTTTTACCGGCATCAGGTACAAATAAAGGCTGGCCAAATTTATCTACCCCAAAGTTTTTGATCAGGGCCTGAGTTTTTTCCGACAACATGAAATCTACGAATGCTTTCCCGCCTTCAGCATTGACTTTACTAAATTTTTTCGGATTTACCTGCATTACATGATAGATATTTAAAAGAGCCTTGTCACCCTCGGAGAGGATTTGCAAACCGTTATTTTTCTTTTGTGCCAAGTAAGTTGCCCGGTCAGACAAGGTATAACCGTTCTTTTCAGCAGCCACACCAATGGTTTGGCCCATGCCTGTGCCTGTTTGCTGGTACCAGGCGCCAGCAGGCGTAATCCCCGCCTGTTTCCAAATGCTGAGTTCTTTCTTATGGGTGCCTGATTCATCTCCCCTGGATAGGAATAAACATTTTTTCCGCGCTATTAATTTAAATGCCTCTACCGATGGCTTACCCTTAATCCCGGCCGGGTCATTGGGCGGCCCGATGATGACAAAATCGTTGTGCATAACCAGTTGACGGCCAATAACTATTCCTGCATCCACTATCCGCTCTTCGTCTTTGGGGGAATGCACCAGCAAAGCGTCGGCTTCTCCCTTTTCAGCCATTTTTATGGCCGCCCCGCTGCCTACGGATACAACAGTCAAATTATATCCTGTTTCCTTTTCGAACTCAGGTTTTAAAACATCAAGTAAACCGCTGTCAACAGTACTTGTTGTAGTGGCCAGAATAACTTCTTTGTTTGCCGGCTTTTTTTCCTTAGGTTGTTGTGACTGCTGTTCTTGTTTGGGTTCAAGCGGGGGCTTCTCCGTAGTTTTTGCACATCCGGCAAATATCATCCCCAACATTGCTACAATCAACATTATAGCCCAAAGTCTGGTGTTTTTGAACATTTTCCTACCTCCTTGAAAATTTAAGCTTCACAACCAAAAAATTAATCTAACAAATTTGCTTTAAAGCGGCATTATGTTTATTTAAGCATAACGACCCCAAAAAATTATTTGAAATGCTTCTCAAATGTTTTTTGTACACAGGCCTCAACTTCACGCCGGAAATTCCCATACTGCTTCATTAATTCCTTTGCTTCCAGCGTCAGTCTGGCCCCTCCTCCCGCTTCACCTCCAACCTGTTTTATCAAAAGTGTTGTCCCCAGCCGGCTTTCAGCTTTTTTAATGTTTCCCCAAGCCTGCCGGTAAGACATCGTTAAGCTTTCGGCAGCTTTTTTGATGGATCCATACTGCTCTATTTTCTTTAAAAGATAGTACAATCCATCACCGATTACCGGTTGTCCGTCTTTTTCCAGCCAAACTTTAAAGTGAAAATTCATGGTTGGCGCCTCCAGCTATTCACTCTAATTCTAATACGACAGGAAAGAAAAAATTCCTCTATTTTATCAAAATTTAACCTGCATAACCTTGTCAGGCAAATACCCGCTATGAAGCTAAAACAACTGTTGCTCCGAGGCCACGCCTTCCTTCAACCACGGAAGGGTGGGTGGGGTGTCCCAGCTACCCTTCCTTGAGTAAGAGGGGGGAAGAGGCCGCTGTCCCGTGAAATAACCTTCTTCCTTGAGTACATAGCCGCTGTCCGGTGAAACAATAAGTTGCGACTTGGCGGAGGGCGAATAGACAGTGTTAACGACAGTGAGGACTTGAAATTGCCGTTTCCGGCACGGACGCCGGAAACCCGGCCATGAGTCACGGATGACGATTTGGCCGGGTCCGGCAATTTCAACCGAACGGAGTATACACTGTCTCCGCCCGTAGCCTCGGAGCAACGGTTGTTTCACCGGTGCAGCGGCATCCCTAAATAGGGCAACGGTTGCTTCACCGGTATAGCAGTTTGCCATTCCAGCGTTTAGAGGCAACCCCCGGTTAAATACCGGGCTATTTTCTCAGCCAGCTTCTCCTGTTCCCGCCAATGCCCGTAAACCTTATGGCTTGCGTTGAGGATGTTGATTAGATTTTCCAACTCTTTACTTATACGCCCCGCAGGCTTCTTAGCAAAGGCAGTCTGGGGCAGGGGCATAAAGGTATGGGCATGCACCCTGGCTCCTCGTTCCACCAACTCTTTTATCACCTGTATAGTCTGTTTTACATCCGCCGGTTCTTCGCCCGGCAGGCCGAAAATAAAATCAACGTTGGCCACTAACCCGGCCCGGACAGTAATATCAACCGCCCGGAAAATATCCTCGACTTTATGACCTCTGTGGCACAGGTCCAATATCCGCTGGCTTCCTGACTGCGCTCCGATGATCAGGTTATCGTTATTGGCATACTTCCGAACAAGGTTGACCGTTTCTTCCGTGACATGTTCGGGCCTTACTTCCGAAGGAAAGGAGCCCATAAAAATACGGCCCCTGTTCCCTATTATGGCTCTGACTCCCCTAAGCAAAGCTTCCAGTTTATTAACATTAATAGTTTTGCCGTCGGGTGACCCGTAGGAAAAAGCATTGGGCGTAATGAACTTTATGTCGGTAAGCCCCCGTTCTGTCAAAAGACGAACGTAACCCAAAATATTTTCTATGCTTCTGTGCCTGGGCTGAGGGCCGAAAATATGTCCTGTTTGGCAAAAAGAACATAGATATGGGCAGCCCCTGGTAATTTCAATAGGGGAAAACAACCTGTGTTTTATGGTAAAAGGGGGATACTTATTCAGATTCACAGGTCTTCTCAGCCCGGTAAACCTGATTCCCCCCCGCTTCTCCATGTAAACAATGCCTTTAACACTGGTATAATCCTCCTCTCGGCCAAACTTACCCAGAAGTTCTACCAGGGTTTCTTCCCCTTCGCCCCTGACAACAACATCTACGCCCAAACCCAAAGTTCCTTCCGGGTCGCCTGTCGGATGAGGACCACCGGCAATTAAAAAAATAGCGTTTCCATATTCTTTTTTTAGTCTGCTAATAAGAGCCGCTGTTTCCCAAAGCTGGGGAGTAAAAAAGGACAACCCGACCACAACTTTGCGATGCTTCCCGGTAATCGTTTTTAAACCGGTGAATAAATCCCTTTCCGATTCTACAAAGTACATGGATAATTCGCCGAATTCCGGGGTTTCTTCGATGGCGCCCGCTAATGTATTGATACTGTATCTGTTTGGTTTTGGGTAATAAAAAACCAATGCCATATCAGAATTCAATTTAACCAATCCCAGTACCTGGTTTTGTCTGTCTCCGGTCCAATTCGTCAAACCTCAGTTAAATTCCTTCTTTAAATAAGTTTTTCTTACCTTGCCGTTTATTGCTATTCTACACTTCTAAACGGTATCAAAAGACATTTTGGCAATGATAATCAGTGGGACGCCTGCAATAACCTGAGCACATAAGAAATCGTTAAACCAAACAGAATCCCACCGAAAAAATAGACCAGCGCATCAACAGGTGAAGTGCCTGTAAAAACAGGTAATTCAAGCACCTGTACACCTATTACTCTGATCAGGAACCATATCGCCATGCCAAACACAGCACCTTTGAAATAAAGATAGCGGCTGGAACCGGCCTCGATGATCAAGGCATAGCAGAATCCCCAAAAACTGTCTACGACCAGATGCCCGGCCAAACCAACCACGGAAGCCACCCAACCAGGGTAGTTCCGGTGAAAAAGCACCGCAGCCGCTATATCTACGTAAATTATGTCCGTAAGGCCAAGTAACTTTGCAACCAGGGCATACAGGTTTTGCGCAAGGGCACCTGCCATACCTGCGATTACTCCACTTACCAGCCTGTCATTGATTGCCTGAACTTTGAACATCCCGAATATTCTCCTAAACCGCAAATGTAATAATTTTATTATATGGTTTTTCATATGGTCATTATGCCTGCAATTTCAAAATATTTGTATTACCGAACAAACACAAAAAACAGACCCGTAGGGTCTGCTTAACAGATATCGGCAATTACCGGTCCGGTTACTCCCACTCAATAGTGGCCGGGGGCTTGGAGGTGATGTCATAAACGACACGGTTAATGTCCTTGACTTCGTTGACTATCCTTGAAGAAATGCTTTCCAGCACATCGTAGGGAATCCTGGCCCAGTCGGCAGTCATACCGTCGTGGCTGGTTACGGCACGGATAACGCAAGTATAACTGTAAGTACGCTCATCACCCATGACACCGACGCTGCGCATTGAAGGAAGAACAGCAAAAAACTGCCAGATCTCCCGGTATAACCCAGCTTTAATTATTTCTTCGTGTAAAATAGCATCTGCCTCCCGCAATATGTTGAGCTTTTCTTCAGTGATCTCACCCAAGATGCGTATGGCCAGGCCGGGGCCGGGGAAAGGCTGGCGCCAGACGATGCGCTCCGGTAATCCCAACTGTTCGCCGACCTGTCGCACCTCATCTTTGAAAAGCCACCGTAAAGGTTCAACCAGGTCAAATTTCATGTCCTCCGGCAGGCCACCCACGTTGTGGTGGGATTTGATCACTGCCGCCGTATCGGTACCACTTTCTACAACATCAGGATATAAAGTGCCTTGCACAAGAAAATCTATTTCCCCCAGTTTACGGGCTTCTTCTTCAAAAACACGGATGAATTCGTTCCCGATAATCTTCCTTTTTTGCTCCGGGTCGGTAACTCCTTTAAGTTTGTTGAGGAACCTTGCCGAAGCATCAACAGCGACCAGGTTTATATGGAACTGGTCCCGAAAGGTTTGTATAACCTGCCGAGCCTCATCTTTTCGTAAGAGGCCGTGATCGACAAACACACATGTTAACTGGTCCCCAACGGCTTTATGCACAAGGGCGGCAGCCACAGATGAATCAACCCCGCCACTTAATGCGCAGAGAACCTTCTTATCGCCTACTTTTTCCTTTACTTCCCGCACAGCCTGTTCGACAAAGGATTCCATGGTCCAATCAGCGTGGCACTGGCAAACGTCCAACAGGAAAAACTCCAGCATTCTCTGCCCCTGGGGGGTATGTACCACTTCCGGGTGAAACTGGACGCCATAAAGTTTCTTCTCATCATTGCCAAGGGCTGCCACAGGAGTGTTTTCCGTCCGGGCGATAGACTTGAAACCTGGTGGCGGAGCAGCAACAAAATCGCCATGGCTCATCCAGACCTGAAGTGTTTCAGGCAACCCTTTAAACAGCGGGCTGTCAGCATCTAAGACCTGTAACAATGTTTTCCCGTATTCCCGATTATCGGCCCGGCTTACGTTGCCACCGAGCATCTGGGCCATCAACTGCATACCATAACAAATACCCAAGATAGGAATACCTGCTGCAAAAATTTCTTTGTCGCAAACGGGCGCATTTTCCGCATAAACACTGGAAGGCCCGCCGGAAAAAACAATACCTTTCGGATTAATGGCTTTTAACCTGGCAACAGGAGTGGAATAGGGCAGGATTTCGCAGTAAACGTGACACTCCCTAATTCTCCGGGCAATTAACTGGGTATACTGCCCGCCAAAATCCAGAACAATGACCATTTCCTTCTGTTCCAACATGAGCTGATGATGTCCTCCTAACTGTGGTAAATTTCTTCCTTCAAAACATATATTTCCTGCAAATGCCTGTATTTTTCATCATAATCCAGGCCGTAACCAACTACAAACTCATCGGGAATGACAAATCCGTTATAATCCACGTGCACCTCAGTCTTTCTGCGGTCAGGTTTATCCAATAAAGTGCATACTTTTACCGATGCGGGGCCCCTGGATTTCAGTATCTCCACCAGATACTTTAAAGTAAGCCCGGAATCGATAATATCTTCCACGATTAAAACGTGTTTGTTTTCCACGCTCTGGTCCAAATCCTTAAGAATCCTGACGACCCCGGAAGACTCTGTTGTCGCGCCATAACTTGATACAGCCATGAAGTCTATATTAATAGGAATCGTAATTTCCCGAATCAGGTCAGCCATAAAAATTACGGCGCCTTTAAGAATGCCAATTACCAACAAGTCTTTGCCTGCATAGTCTCTAGAAATTTGCTCTCCCAGTTTCTTCACTTTAGCTTTGATTTCATTTGCTCCTACCAGACAATTTTTCAAGTCCTGTTGCATACCGATCCCCCTTCGTATCTACCATATCCGCGTAATTATATCAGAATGTTTCTGGATCTGTCAATGTACTGTGCCATATTTCATTGCCTGTCATCGCTTTGTCAAAACCGCCACAATGGTATCCCATGCCTTTTTAAAAGTCTCGTGTTGTCCCGCAGTAGTCTTATAATTCCCATACTGCTCTTTTAAATACCCCTCAGTCAGCAAGATAACCTCCTTTTGGATATCGGGAAAACTTTCGCATACTTTTCCGGCAAATTCATAAGGCGTTTGATCATATGAACGGGTAATGCCCTTACTTGCCAAAAGATATACCATATCGAGGTAATAATCTCTGACACGCCCTTCATCCATTAACTGCATCTTTTGCCTTAACTCTCTCCAGAAAAAAATTACCCTGATCAAAATAAGAGCAATTATAAAGCCACCCGCAAAGAAAAGAATCCGTTCCCAGGGACCCTCCTGTACCCCTTCTTCAAATGTAACCACCATATTCTCTACCTGTGTACCGTCATCTTCCGCCGAGGCGGCCGCCTCTACGGCAACCGATTCATTCTGAACTGTCGGCATATTGAAAGACGGAGTGGGTTCAAAGGGTACCCAGCCATATTCACCAAAATACACTTCTACCCAGGCATGGGCATCTCCTTCCCTGACCATATAAGTTCCTGTCTGTGCATCATAGGTTCCGGTGGCAAACCCCTTAACCCATCGGGCAGGAATACCCAGTGTTCTAAGCATCACAACCATGGCAGTTGAGTGATAAGTGCAGTACCCTTTTTTCAGGTCAAACAGGAAATAATCCACCACATCCCGGCCCTCTTTGGGAGGCTGTACTTCCAGGGTATAAGGAAAATTATGAGATAAATACCTCTCTATGGCCTTGGCCTTGTCATAAGGGGAAAACAACCCCTTGGTGATCTCCACTGTTTTTTCCCTGACCCTTTCCGGCAGGTTTTCGGGGAGCTGTAAGTAGTTTTTTAACGACTCCCGGTCATAATCAACCCTTACCCTACGCAGTTGCTTTTCGCTGAATTCCGGAATATAAGAAACCACTTTATAATGAGCGCCGGATTTCATTTCTCTGGTGTATAAATTACCACCCCCGTCAATCCAGAAAAACCTGTCCGGGACCATTACTTTTTCAGGTGGACTGGCCGTGAAAATAACTGTTGATGATAGCTTAGGTGCCAGAGTAAACACCTGCTCTATCCTTTGGGTGGGAACATTGGGGCCGTATGGATTTGGCATATTTTCAGATTCGCGGAAAATTTCCTTCATTTTAAAAGAATTTACCCAGCCCTTGCCGTTATAATAATCGGCGCTTTCGCCACGCCAGTAAAAAGGCCTGGGGGACCTGACGGACATCACCAGCTCATCGGAACTTCGGACGGTCCCTTTTAATTCAAAGGTTTCGAGCCTGTCCCAGAACTTATGAAAACCGTCTCCTTCAACGGTTTTCTGTCGAGTCATCGCCGGTCTGGCAATTTGCACCGCCTTTTGCATAATTTTTCCTTTAGCCCATTTTACCGGTCTGGAACTTACAGCCAGACCCGTCCCATGATACGGCGCCAGCAAAGCCAAAACAATAACTACCGAGGTTATCACCAAGTTGGTAGCAACCCACCGCCTGGCAAACGCCCTTTGGTTACCTGTTTCTTTAAACTCAGGGCGTGAAATCAGGTATAAGTAAAAAGTCTGGCTCCTTAACAACAATACAGACACTATATGGGCTACCACCCAAAAAGAAATGTCCACTTTAGCAGAGGCAATTTCCGCACCCAATAACAGTGCACTGGCAGCAGTCAGCTCCGTCAGGCTTTTTCTTTCCAGAAGGTAATAAGCGAGAAGATACACGAGAATGGCATAAAAAATAAAAATAAAAAAGAAAATCGTGTCAGGTCGGCCAGTGTTACCTGCTCCGTTATCTATAAGAGGCAAGCTCAATAACTCTACCGTCGGCGGCCCGTTATGGCTAAAATAATTGAAAAATACCACTCCAATAATGTATGACACAGAAATAATCTTGTATAACGCATTCAGCCACCAGCGACGGCAGTAAAAATCCAATACGACGGCAAACACAACCAGGACTGTAACAATGGAAAAAGCGTAACCCTGAGAAACAGTCCCAAAAGCAAGGAAAGTAGTTCGCCGGAGGGTTTCCATGTAACCGAAAATCAGAAAGGGAATCAGGAGCCATTCTCGCCAATGTTTAACCAGCTGCATGTTGCACCCCTCCAAACAGTATTTGCAAGCTGGTGTCTTTGTCAACTAACAACACCTGAATACCCATATGCCGAATTCGGGACACAGCCAGGTCACGGGCCTGGATATCGATATCTCCGTCCTCAAAAGTCTCCAACTTTAACAAGGCCACAAACACCTTGTAACCTTTACCGGTAAACATGGATAATGTCTGCACCAATCCCGCCTCTAGGTCAGGTGTGATGAGAATCAACATATCCCCGAGAGGATGATACAAGCCTTCTTTTATTAGAGCTTCGGTGAAGGCATTAGGCACTGTTCCCCTGGAGGCTCTGGCTAGAAAATCCAGTATCAGGCTTAAATGGCCTTTTGAACGGTTCGGGGGAATAGCCAACAGGCTGTCGGAACACAGAACCATACCTACATTTAAGCCCTCCCGTATAGCTGTAGCAGCCAAAGATGCAGCAACATGCAGCCCCCGTTCAAAGGAATTGTCATAGCCTTTAAAAGTGTGCTTTGGCGAGGCCAGATCCACAAAGATTAGCATCTCATTCATCATACTCTGCTCATATTCCTTAACCAGAAAACGCTGGGCCTTTAAGGACGCCTTCCAGTGAATCCGGTTTAAAGAGTCCCCGGGATTGTAGGCCCTTACACCCCTGAATTCAGAAACATGCCTGCCAGGTCTTACAGACCAGACCCGGTCGCCTTCCCTGGCATCAATGCAGCGCAAACAACTCTTCCCCAAAAAATCAGCCCGCGGTCTTATCAATAAATTCAACCGGTTTTCAATAACCTTGGAACTATAAAAAAGGCCAAAAATATCTCCTGCCTGTACTGTCATCCTGCCCCATTGGAAAAAACCGCGCAAACTGCATTCCAGGGGGATTTGAAATTCCTTTTTTTCATAAGACTTCAGGTGGAAACCAAAGGATGCCTCCCTGTTTTCCGGTCCGAAAGCATCGGGCAATTCCATGCTGCAGTGAACCCAGGGCAATGGCAAAAAGGATGTATTCTCTACTTTAAGCTTTATAAATATAACTTTACCTACTTCGGAACGGTTAGTATCCAGAGTTGCTTTAATCTTTACCCCGGCCAAAACTTTTACCCAGACCAAGGATACAGCCAAGACTCCAATACTGGCATAAAGAATAAAGTAAGGTAGACGTCCGCCTACCAAACCGGCGTATATATATGCCATTATTAACCATAACAAGCCTTTGGCTACACCGGACAGTTTCATAATAATTCGACCCCTTTTTAAAGAGAAACGGGAATTTTATTCAATATATCCCTGATAATATCTTCCTGGGTGTATCCTTTAAAATGAGCTTCCGGTTTTAAAACCAACCGATGGGCTAAAGTAGGAACGGCCAAAGTTTTTATGTCATCCGGAATCACATAATTGCGCCCTTCAGTCCCGGCCATTGCCTTCGAGCATTTCAACAGGGCCAGCGAACCTCTTGGGCTTGCTCCCAGAGAAACGTCAGGATGCTCCCGGGTGGCTTGCACTATTTTTACTATATAATCCTTCAGAGAATCCTCAATATATATTTCGCCCACCTTTTTCTGCAATTCCGCAATTTCCTCCAACTCAAAAACCTGTTCAATAGCTGCTATTGGGTGTTTCTTTTCCAGCCGTTCCAGAATTTCCATTTCCTCTTCGTAAGTTGGATAGCCCAGCCTGGCTCTGACCAGGAAACGGTCTAACTGAGCTTCCGGTAGCGGGTAGGTGCCTTCGTATTCTATTGGGTTCTGGGTAGCCAAAATCATGAAGGGTTTTGGAAGTTCATAGGTTATTCCGTCAACTGTTATCTGTTCTTCCTCCATACATTCCAACAAGCTGGCCTGGGTTCTGGGCGACGTACGGTTTATTTCATCAGCCAAAACCATCTGGGCCATAATTGGCCCTGGCCTGAATTCAAAATCCATTGTCTTTTGGTTATAAACGGATACCCCTAAAATATCTGAAGGTAGCAGGTCTGGCGTAAATTGAATCCGCTTAAAGGAACAGCCAAGAGATTTCGCCAGTGTTCTGACCAGCATAGTTTTCCCCATGCCGGGGACATCTTCCAGGAGCATATGCCCTTTACAAAGTAAAGTAATTAATATTAAACGGATAACATCTTCTTTACCCACGATAACCTGCTCAATGTTTTTCATCAGTTTAGCAGCAAGTCTTTGCAGTCTGTTCATAATATTACTCCTTTACTGGCAAGTTATTCCTCCCATACCAATGTACTGTTTCGACATTTCGTGTCTATTTCCTCCAAACTTCAGCGCACAAAAAAAAAGCCTACACAGGCGGTTCCACTTCAAAGGCTGTATCGTAATCAAAACTTACTTCGATTTTAAGTTTATCCTGGGGATTGGTTTTGCTTACTGCCGTAACTACTCCCCTGGTAAGCAAACCACTGCCCCGGTCAATCCAGAACTCATAAACAAAGTCTTTCCACAATATTTCCAGATAAGAATCTCCGACAATAGGCTTGACGGTATATTTCCAAACCTTTTCCTCCCTGTCCTTTACTATGCCGTCATACGTAACCTCAACTATTTCCCGGTAACTAAAATTAGCCAATGGATTTAATTCAGCAGCAAAAATCTCCTGCTGGTTTAACTGGTTATCCTTGATCTTAATCCAGTCGCCGGAAACCTGGTCCTTTGTATAAGTTGTACTACCGATCTGGTAAAACTCAATATCAGATTCCGTTATCCGGCCTTTGATATAAATCCTGTCTTTCCCTTTCCGGCGGCCTTCAATATCGGTATAAACCCCTTCTTTGCCGCTAATGATGGTTTTCATCTGCAGGCGGTAAATAAAACTTCCGGCACGGGCCGTGTCATTCAAGGCCTTGGCTATTACAGTCCTGGGCGGTAGAGCAGGTTTGTGAGGTATAATCCGGTAACTTAGATAAAGCAGGCAGAAAAAAACAAGGACAGCAACAATAAACCGCCTCCTGTTTAAATTGACAGTCGCAAAAAAATTCCTCATAAAACCTCCCCCCCTCCAGCATTTTATTCTCCGGTACCAGGTTTTATGCGCCAATCACCGAATAAAAAATTCGGTCAATATGGAAACCGAATATGAAAACAAGGGACCAAAGTCCCTTGCCGTACTTACTCTCGACAGCCCCTTATCTCAGCGGGAGCTTTCCAGAGTTAACAAAGCTGTTTTAATGTCCAGGCTTGCCCCGGTAAAACCTCCCAGCCCACCGTTGCAGGCTATAACCCGATGGCATGGAATGACCAAAGGAAGCCTGTTTCTTTTTAATGCCCCGCCCACTGCCCTATAACCTTTAGGCTTGCCTATGGCGCAGGCTATATCCCTGTAACTTCTCGTTTGGCCGTAAGGTATTTCCCGGGCGGCGCTATATACTCGCAACTGAAAATCAGTAGCCCACGAAAGGTCCAGTGGCAGTGAACTGAAATCAACACGCCGGCCGGCAAAATATTCTCCGGCCCAAACAACAAACTTGTCCAGCAGACCGTTCCCTGTGTCCGGCCAACCACTTCCTTGCCTTTCAAGAAAAGGAAATTCGCGAGCTAAAGCCGCCCACACTCCTTCTGAATTAACCTGTGGCAAAACCACGGTTGCCAGCCCTTGTACCGTGGCGACAGCGCCCATATACCCCAGAGGAGTGTTGAAAATCACGTATTGGCAATTAACTGTACAGTTTCTCATAATAACCTGGCCTTGTTAATAAAAAGTTCAAACTCACAGTTTAACAGGCTGGCTGCCCTACGGCATAAAAGCATCCGGGTGAGAAAAATTTCAAAATACTCCATCACTGAACAAATCTCCAGATCTATGCTCAAATCCATGATAATTTTCCGGTTAACACCGTCCACTTTCAGCTCCGATAAATCTACGGCATAGTTTACCCGGTCTCTGGTAGTAAAAGTTGCAAAATCGGTTTTCCTAACCCGTGACCGGTGTACATCAGCTTTATCGGCAATCATTACAGCAGCGCCTACAGGACTTACGGGACTGCCGTTTCTCTCCTCATGATTGCCAATCGCCGAAACGACCACGGCAATTTCTTCCGGCGGCATACCCATTTTAAATAAAAAAGTAAAAGCCAAAACCCCTCCGGTTCTACCATGATCATACCGGTTGATTACGTTCCCTACATCATGCAGGTAACCCGCAATACCGGCCAGCTCCTGCTGTCTTTTCGGGTAACCTAACGCCTTAAGTATTTTGGCGCTGTTACGGGCTACCGTTTCAGCATGCTGATAATTGTGTTCTATAGCGCCCATCTTACCGAGGTACATGTTAGTCTTTTGAAAATAAGTATCTATTTCCGGGTGGTTTTTTATATTTTCAAGGGTAATCAAAAAGGTTCCTCCTCACAGCAAACACCATATGCTTTTTTCAACATTATAGCCAGTATTTATCCCAAAATCAAACCCACAGATATACCCAATGTAAATACCTACGCCCGTTATATCGCTGTCTTAACCAAAAGAGCCGCCGTTTCGGCCCTGCTGAGGCTCATATCCGGACCAAAAGCACCGTCAGGATAGCCCGTCATTATGTGGGCTTGCAAAACCCGGGCCACAGCCTCCCTGGCCCAGTGGCGCTCCACATCAGCCGGCACCTCGGGAGAACTGTCTGTCAGCTTCAAGGCTTTGCTGATAATTACCGCCGCCTCAGCCCGGCTTATCTGTTTATCCGGCCGGAAAAGGTTGCCGGCATATCCCTGGATCAAACCTGCTTCTCTTACTGCCGCAATGTATCCCCTGGCCCAATGATTAACCGTATCGGCAAACAGCCAGCCTGCAGACTCCGGTTGCAGCCCCAGCAGGTTGCACAGGGTGACGGCAAATTCCGCCCTGGTTATTTTTTTGCTAGGTTTGAAGGTATTGTCTGCGTATCCCCTTAAAATACCTTTACCAACCAGTTCCGCTATAGCCTCCTCCGCCCAGAACCCCGGCGGAACATCCCGGAACAACAGGTCTTGCGGAGCCTTTTGCACTTGCGGATTCTGCAAATCCACCTTCAGCAAATTGGAGGAAACAATCATTCCTTCCGGGTCTGCCGCCAAAACCCTGTAATATTTTATGCCATTCTCACTGTCGTAAACCAATCGTTCTGCCTTAGTTTCATTTACAGAAAAAGCCACCGGATAGCCCAGGTTTTCATCAGGCGAATCATACTCAAGTAATGTGTATGAAATTGGGTTATTTTTATTGTCCAGGCCTCTATTCCACTGAAAAATCAAGGTCCGGCTAAAAAACCCGCTTTCTTTCACATTCGTTAAGGCTAATACCGGCGCTGTGGGCGGAAGATTGATATTGGCTGTCGGCTGACCCGCCAGTTTAAGCCAGTATTCGTACAAACCGGGGACTTGTGCCGCCAATGGCAAATTCATATTTTCCTGCGGACAGAAGTTATACATATAGGTACTGTACATTCCTGTCCAACGGCCTTTAAATTGAATTATCTTACGGGCATTTGGCGAGCCGAATAACTGTATATAATCGGCTGCCGCTATTTCCGCAGGCTGCCATTCGTGTTCTGCATTAACCCCGACTTGCGGATAGGAGGTTAAACCTCTGATCCTGGCATAATTGGATTTTTTCCAACTGCTGTCGTCCAGGCTTACCTTTTCTTTTTTCCAAAGGTAATACAGGGTAAAATGGTGGCCGTATTCGTGAGCCAGCGTATGGGCCATACCTGTTTCACTGCCGTCGTGCGGATCGGGAAAATAGGCAATGCGCCCGTCATCGGCAAAATACTTTTCCTGCCTACCGTCAGACCATGTCCGGGTGGCAACCCCTCCGTAATACATGCTCACGTAATCGCCCTGATAAATATCAACTTGTTTGAAGTATTTTATTTCCTCGAAATGAGTATTCCGCATCAGCTCGTCCCAAACACTTTTCAGTTTGGCCTTATCAACCCATTTGGGATGGTGGCTGATGATTTTAATCCCGTTTGGTCCTGTATATGTAGCCAAAACAGGGTCATCATAAGGAGAAGGCCCGGCATATGCTTCAACCGTTATCGATACCATTGCAGATAAAAAGAATACAATGACAAAAAGAACTCTGATACCTCTGCTCATGTTTTGTTTGACACCTCTAATCATATTAGTCAACTAGTTACCGGTATATATTTATCTCCCACTGAACAAAAATCCTTCCTCTTTTCGCTCGTTTATACTTTTTAAATAATTGCGATTCCGGCACATAACTGTCAAAGCATAACAGTCCGAACAATCTTACAAATTTCGCTATAAAAACCTTGATATAGTTGAAAACTTTTGGATAGGTTGATATGATGAAATAGACAGGTAAATTTCGATAAAAGGAGTAACAAAATGGAAGAAAAAATTCTTCAACTAATTTTGAGTGAAATTAAAGACTTAAAAGTTAATCAGGAAAAAGTATATAGAGAAGTAACCGACATAAAAGAAGGTCAGCAAAGACTGGAAGGCCGTATGGATAAACTCGAAGAAGGCCAGCAAAGACTGGAAGGCCGTATGGATAAACTCGAAGAAGGCCAGCAAAGGCTGGAAGGCCGTATGGATAAACTGGAATCCAAAATCGAGACTGAGATTACAGATAAAATTCGGGCTCTTTACGATTTCCGCGAAGTCCAGGCCGACATCAACAACCGCATTATCACCACACTTGACCGCATTGAAGCCAAAGTAGACGTCCTACAAATGGAAACAGCCCAAATCAGAAGAGTGAAATAAATTTCAAAAACCATCTCAGCTTCTTCAAGGGTCAAAGCCTGGCAGACCTTCTTCAAATCAGCCATTAATACTTTCTGTTCCTTATTCGGTAATTATGGGTAAAATCTTGTCCGCGATTTTGCTGACCATAGCTGGTGAAACATGCAGAATCACAAGCGGTCTTGCTGCTTGATGATATTCTTAGTGGTAAAAAATAAGAATACTTAAGACTTTGTGATGCATTAGTAATTTTTATCTATGAAAATCTTCTCATATAAAAAACAAAAAACCGCAATTCCTTGCGGTTGTATGCTTCCTCGTGGAGCCGAAGATGGGATTTGAACCCACGACCTACGCATTACGAGTGCGTTGCTCTACCGCTGAGCTACTTCGGCAAATTAATTGTCACGAAGTATATTATACAACAATCTGCACACAAATTCAACTTGGGTTGTCCTGGTTCCCGAGAAAATATTTGTTATCGGATAACCTTTACAATATACAGATCTTCATGCTTTGACAGGTCTATTTCCCTGTAGACAGCCGCCGGGCTGTTCCCTGTCTGCTCCAGACGGATTATTGGCCTGGTATGGCTGCCCCTGTTCATGTCCACCACTGTGCCAATTTCGCCGGAATTAAGCCGCACCTTCGTGCCAAGAGGATAAATAGCAATTTTATCAAGAAAAATATGCAAAACCTCCGGGTCGAACTGTCCCTTGTACTTGACAATAATGTCCACTGCCTGATGCGGATAAAAAGCATTCCGGAAGGGTCGATCGGCCAGCAACGCGTCAAAAACATCAGCTACCGCCACAATCCTGGCAAAATAATGAATTTGTTTTCCCCCTATAGAATTAGGATAACCTGATCCATCTAACCGCTCGTGATGCTGCAGGGCAACGACAGCCGCTTCTTCCGGCAAGCCGGCGATAACGCTGAGCATTTCGTAACCCCAGCAGGGATGTTTTCTCACCTGCCTAATTTCTTCAGGAGATAAAGGGCCTGTTTTATATATGACGTTTTTATCAACCCGCTCCATGCCAATATCATGCAGCAAAGCCCCGATGCCCAGATTATGCAGCTCATTCTTACTCAAGTTAAGGTAGAGACCCATCAACAGGGACAGCATGCATACATTGACGGAATGGTCAAATGTATAGGAATCATATGACCTGACTCTGGTCAAATTGGCCATTAGATTCCGGTGCCGCAGCACCTGTTTAAGCACTTCCCGTACAGCCTTACGGGTAGACCCCACTTCCAATTCATCGGTCAGGGTAATTTGATTAAACAATTTTTTCAGGATATTGAAAGTAACATCTTTAGTTTTCATCGATACCGCAGAAGTTAAACTATCCTTCACTTTCTGGGCCCCTCGTTTTCAAATTTACTCATTTTTTCTTTATTTCGCCCAAAATCACCTTAATTCCTTCTAAATTTCCGTAATATATCCAAATTCCGGTATTTTCTTCTTTTGGTTCACCCAAGGGGTCCATCAACCAAATAATAGCAGTAATAAAAAGAAAGACCGAATTCCTTGGAATTTCGGCCTCATTGCTGCGGCAAATCTGCCCATTGCTATTAAAAACTTTTTACCATGCCGAAAGGTATCTTTCCCCTGTATCCGGTAACAACACTACTAACAGTTTTCCTTCCATTTCCTTGCGTTTGGCCACTTCCACCGCGGCATGGGCAGCAGCGCCGGAAGAAATGCCGACAAATAAGCCCTCTTCCTTGGCCAATCGCCGGGCCATAGAAAAAGCCTGTTCAGAAGTTATCTGCATAATTTCGTCAATTATTTTCAGATTCAACACTTCGGGAATAAAGCCCGCTCCTATACCCTGTATTTTATGGGGGCCAGGTTTCCCTCCTGATAAGACAGGCGAATCAGCAGGTTCAACAGCAACAACCTTGACTTCTTTTTTCTTGTTTTTTAATACTTCGCCTACACCTGTCACCGTACCCCCGGTACCTACCCCGCCGACAAAAACGTCTACCTTACCGTCAGTATCTTCCCAAACCTCCAGAGCCGTTGTTTTACGGTGAATTTCAGGGTTCGCGGCATTGGCAAACTGCTGCGGTATAAATGAATTTTTAATTTCCCTGGCCAGTTCTTCCGCCTTTTCCACAGCTCCCCGCATGCCTTTTTCCCCCGGGGTGAGGACCAGTTCGGCCCCATAAGCTTTTAAAATATTTCTCCGCTCAATACTCATAGTTTCCGGCATGGTCAAGATAAGTTTGTATCCCCTGGCTGCAGCAACCATGGCCAAAGCAATACCTGTGTTGCCACTGGTGGGTTCTATAATAACTGTGTCTTTATTAATTAAGCCCTGTTCCTCAGCAACCTTAATCATGTAATAACCTATACGGTCTTTCACACTGCCGCCGGGATTAAAGTATTCCACCTTGGCCAGCACCTGCCCGGGCAATCCCTTAGCCACTTTATTCAGCCTGACCAGCGGTGTACGTCCGATTAACTCAGTAACGCTATTAGCCACCTTCATGACATTCCCCTCCAAATGAGCAATTTGATTTCCTACTATTCCGCTATGCTTTTGTGTTATTAGTTTACCATTTGCTTTAACGCCCAGTCAAGATAATTTTAACTCATTCTGAAGTTTTTTAACCGGCCAGGTTTGGATGTTTAAAAACAACAAGGCAAAAAAAGAGGATAAATTTTCCCCCGAGGGAACAATTTATCCTCTTTCACTTTGCTGTAACGGACTTCCCTTTTACATCATCGGAGGCATGCCGCCGCCAGGCATACCTGCAGCATTGTTTTCTTTCTCAGGTTTATCCGCAACTATGGTCTCAGTGGTCAGCAGCATTGCGGCAATACTTGCAGCGTTTTGCAGTGCGGAGCGTGTTACTTTAGCCGGGTCAACAATACCTGCGGCAATCATATCAACATACTCCTCAGTTGCTGCATTAAAGCCAACACCTGCAGGCTGCTCTTTCACTTTTTCCACAATGACGGAACCTTCCAGACCGGCATTGTTGGCAATCTGACGAACCGGTTCCTCAAGGGCCTTCTTGACTATATCAATACCGGTCTTAACATCGCCTTCAGCTTCAATCTTATCTAATGCAGGAATAACGCTAATGAAGGCTGTTCCACCACCGGGTACAATACCTTCTTCAACAGCAGCCCTGGTAGCGTTAAGAGCGTCTTCAATGCGCAGCTTCTTCTCTTTCATTTCCGTTTCGGTAGCAGCGCCTACTTCGATAACAGCTACGCCACCGGACAGCTTAGCCAGGCGCTCCTGCAGTTTTTCACGGTCAAAATCGGAAGTGGTTTCTTCGATAAGAGTTTTAATCTGGGCAATGCGCTTTTCAATATTTTCCTGCTTGCCCTGACCGCCAACGATAACGGTTTCTTCCTTCTTAACTTTAACCTGGCGGGCCCGGCCGAGCATGTCTATAGTTACGCTGTCCAGCTTAACGCCCACTTCTTCGGATGCAACCTGGCCGCCTGTCAGAATAGCAATATCCTCCAGCATAGCCTTGCGGCGGTCGCCGAAGCCAGGAGCTTTAACGGCAACACAAGTGAAAGTTCCCCTCAGTTTGTTAACAACCAGGGTAGCCAGTGCTTCGCCTTCTACATCTTCAGCAATAATTAACAGTGGCTTGCCTGCCTGAACAACCTTCTCCAGAACCGGCAGAATGTCAGCAATAGCGCTGATTTTCTTGTCGGTAATGAGGATATACGGGTCATTCAGCACAGCTTCCATTTTATCGGTATCAGTAATCATATAAGGAGATATGTATCCCCTGTCGAAGTTCATACCTTCAACTACATCAAGAGTAGTTTTCAGGCCTTTGGACTCCTCAACAGTGATGACACCGTCTTTACCTACTTTTTCCATTGCTTCAGCGATTAACTGGCCGATTTCTTCATCAGCTGCGGAAATAGAAGCAACTTGCGCAATAGCCTGTTTATCTTCAACAGGTTTAGCAATTTTCTTGATTTCCTCTACCGTTACATTAACGGCCTTCTCGATACCTTTTTTCAGGATCATCGGGTTAGCGCCGGCAGCTACGTTCTTTAATCCTTCACGGATAATAGCCTGAGCAAGGATGGTAGCTGTTGTGGTACCGTCACCGGCAACATCGTTAGTTTTGGTGGCTACTTCCTTAACCAGTTGAGCCCCCATGTTTTCGAAGGGATCAGGTAATTCAATTTCCCTGGCAATGGTTACACCGTCGTTGGTAATTAACGGAGAACCGAATTTCTTGTCCAGTACTACGTTTCTACCTTTAGGGCCGAGAGTTACTCTAACAGCTTCAGCTAAAGCATTAACGCCCCTTTCCAGAGCGCGGCGTGCTTCTTCGCGAAATAAAATTTCTTTAGCCACTTGTCTTACCTCCTTTTATCATTTTTATTCCATGATTGCCAGAATGTCGCGCTCGTTGAGGATCAGGTGTTCCTCATTGTTCAGCTTGATTTCTGTTCCGGCATACTTGGAGTAAATAACCTTGTCCCCAACTTTAACTTCCAGGGCAAGTTTCTGGCCGTTTTCCAGAGTCCTACCGGTACCAACGGCAATAACTTCTCCCTGCTGAGGTTTTTCCTTGGCAGTATCGGGTAGAACAATGCCGCTGGCAGTTTTCTCTTCGGCAGCCAAAGGTTTGACTACCACTCTGTCACCCAATGGTTTAATCATTTCTCTAACCCCTCCTTGCGATTTATTGTTTTTATTATATTATTACCAATTTTGTTAGCACTCATTCGTTGTGAGTGCTAATACATTAATAATAATATAAAATAGGTATTTCAAAATCAAACCGGTTTTTTAACTGTTTTTTCGAGATATTTTCCTCTAATCCCATTTCATGTTTATTTTCCACTTTATTTCTCGTTATAACACATATTTTCTTGCGATAACTTAACTTGGTATAACAACTATTTTATGGAACTGAATTTGCTCCCGAATAATATAAATTTCCTGCCGCCCCCATTTTTATACGTATTACAGAAAAAAAGACCTTGGCAGGTCAACTTGTAAAATAATTGCTCACGTACCCATTCTGTTGGGCAATGATATCTAGAAAAACCGTTGCAGCATCTTTTAAACCTGTGTTACCGGCTTCCTCACCAGTACTGAAGACCTTAAGATATGTTTTGCACTCTTCACAGGCGTGAATCTGATAATCAGGTGTTTCTTCAATAAATATGGTTTTCAGTGTCCTATGTTCTTCGTTCAGGCAATTGGGACAGGCCAGCCTTTTGAACAACCATTGACGGTCACATAGGCTGCACTGTAAAAACCTTTTATTATCCTCTTTAATCCAGGCATATCTGGCTTTATGTCCGCATATAGGACAGTAATTCTTTAGCCATTTTTCATTTTTTGTACAGGGACCGGCCAAACGGGCATAAGCCTTCATAAAAGGCCTGGCAGTGCATTCAAGCATGAAATTCACCGTCATCCTGTTAAGCCGGTTTTCCTTAACCAGCCGCTCAATGTCCTTATCATTCCCGGAAACATAATCGTTGACAAGCCGGTCAATGGCATGTCCGGCCACATCTATGAGGGTTTTCACCTGACTCCCGACCTGCGGTCTCTTCCCTTCAAGCAATTTACATACGTTCCAGAATATTTCTCTGCAAAGGTCTCTATCTATTGCCGGTTTAACAAGGGTAAACAGGGGTATCCCCTCAGCATAATGCCGGTTTAAAATGCTGTCTGTTATCTCCATTTCAGGCAGCCGTATTTTGGCAGTATAACCGTTTAACAGGTTATCCATTTCTTCGTAAAATGCAAGCAGTTCCCTGGGCAGGTTAACTACAGTCAATGATTTCAACTCCTTTATTTTGTGCAAGGGGAAGGTTGGGGCAGGGTTGTCCCTGCCCCGGAAATGTATAACGGAAATGTATAATAAGAGAACTAAGCCGGATTTCAGATTATACCTGGCCGGCATACAGCATCACATATCTCATCAGGAAGCCACCAACCAGGACTGATAAACCGGCCAGAGTGGGCATCGTCATCTTTAAAGCCGCATGCCCCCTGGCCGTAAACAGTTCATAAATCTCCACGGCAAAAGGTATCAGCAAACCCAGCACCACCATACCCAGCCAGAAAAACATGGCATAGGAACCGGTCAGAATAACGGAGGCTGCCTGTGGTGCATTAGATTTCAGCGACGCCAGAAGCATGATTAACACGATTACCTCGAATATAATTACTATCAGATCTGCCTTAGCCAGCTTTTTGATGACATCGCTGTCTCCTTCCTTCCAGACATATACCAGCATCAAGGCCGCCATACCTGTAGATGTGGCGGAACAGCGATTTTATCCAGGACCCAATCCCAGTCCTTTTCTTCCCATTTATCACTGCCGGGGGCCCTGTACAGGGGTTTTTTCACCCTTTTTTCATTGTCATGCACCTGGTACACGGCAGCGCCCTTGCTGCACAAGGCGCCCTGGTTGATGGGATGGTCAGGATCCCCTTCCGTATTAATCAGCCTGCCGTTTTCAGCATATGTCAGTATCCCGCACCCCACACTGCAGTAAGGACAGATAGTGGGTGTCGCCTGGGCGGATTTGATCTTTAAATTTTTCACCTGCGCCTGGACCGAAGAGAGGTCAAATCCCAGGTCCCCCAGAATTACGGTCAACGTTGATGCTCCTGTCAGTTTCAGAAAACCTCTTCTGGATATTTCCATTTGCCGTTCCTCCCTTCTGAATTTTAAAACTTTGTTAGGTGAAACTAAAAAAAAGGCAGCCGGGGTAACCCCCTGTTTTATCACTGTTTCTTTCATTATCCCGGCTGCCAGAAGGCGGCCAATAGTTCTGCTAAACTGCCAGCAACATGATATAACGCAGGAAGAAGCCGCCGAACAGGACCAGAAGTGCCCCGGCCAGTACAAGCCCTGTCCCGGCATGAGGTTTCTTCAAGCTGTACCGTTGGATAAAGAGGGGCAGAATCAACCCTGTGAAAATAAACCCAATCCAGAAGAACACAGCATACTTGCCTACCAACAGGTTTTGCAGCGCATCGGTCCATGGCGCAGCCAGGAACAAGGCAATAACCAGCACCATCACCACTGCTATTTCAATAAGGATTAACGCATTATCTCCTTTTTCAATCTTCCCCATGGCATCGTGGTCATCATGTTTTGTTAACACCATCATTACCAGAATGGCGGCCAAACCGGTAGAAGTAGCTGAAACCGTAAACAACACCGGCAAAATCGGCGTAGTCGCCCAGACCGGTACAGAGGTGGCTGACAGCAGCACCCCGGTATATGCGCCTACCCCCATAGCAAAGGGCAGACCCAGAACGCCCAAGGTTTTTCTCAGTTTTTCTCTGCCGGCCAATGCAGGCAAAACAGGCAGGTTCCGGGCAAATTTTTCTTCAGCCAGCCAAAACAGCGGATAAGCCACTCCGCACAGGCAGGAGAAAATCACCAGAATCCAGACGCCCCAGGACATAACCGAACCCGGTTCAAAAACAATGCGGGTCGTGGGATTGAACTGGAACATCAGATGCCAGAACCTCAAGGGTTGGCCCAGATCGATAACCAGCATCAAGAGCCCGATAACAGTGGGAATGAGTACCACATAAGAGCTCAGGCGGGCTATGTCCCTCAGTTTGCCCCTACTGAACAGGTCAGCAAAAACACCTACATAAAATGCTGCCGCCGACATGCCGCCGACAAACAGGTACAGCGCTACGGGTAACCCCCAAACCAATTCTCTACTCACCTGTTTGCACCCCCTGTTCTCGGTTAATATTCACGGATTTATCGTCCTCCCCGAAAACCTTGCGCAGCGGCCCGGCAATCACTGCTCCCGCCGTAACCAAACCCATTGCCCATTTCAGTAGCACATCGCCTGTTGCAACTTTGGGGTTTTCCATGAAACCCATTTTCAGGGGATTGCCAGGCAGGAGATAAATAACCTTCAGGCCGCCAAGCTCTTTATTCCCATAGATATTGGCATTTGTGTAACCCTGTTTTTTCAGTTGGCCCAGTCTTTCGTTCGCCTTTATGAGCAGTTCTTCTCTTTCGCCGAACTGCACTGCCCCCGTAGGGCATGCCTCTGCACAGGCTGTAGGTTTGCCTTCCGCCATACGTTCCTTGCAAAAGGTACACTTTTCCACTACCCCGGATTCTTTATTTTCTCCCGGTATAGCATAAGGGCAGGCCACTACACAGTTTCTACAGGCAATGCAGACATCTCCGTCTATTAATACGATCCCGTCCTCTCGCTTAAAGGCAGCGCCGGTGGGGCATACTGCCACACAGGAGGGCTCATTGCAGTGCATACATTGCATCTTGACCTTGTACAGGCCGCCATCGTCCTTGTCTTCTTTCTTATAAAATTTAACAGCCGTCCAGTTGTCCCCGTTGGTGTACTTGGAATTCTTGTAAGGGGCGGGCAGGTTATTTTGCTTTTTACAGGCCGTTACACAACTGGCACAGCCAATACACCGGGTCACATCGATGAACAAGGTTTTACTGTCTACGCCGGGAATTGCTGTGTATTCGACCGTTGTGGCCGAGGCAATACCTGTGGCCAGGCCGCTCACCAGGGAACCGGCAGCAGTTAGGCCGGATAGTTTCAGAAAAGTACGGCGACTGACTCCCATTGTGATCCCTCACTCCCTTCTTCTGCTCAGTATCTTTTCATGACATCTCTATTTCCTGACAGACAATCTCCGCCACTCTGGGCAAAACGGCCCGAATCTCAGGGGTCAATTCCAGGCCCCAGTCAATGAGTTTGGGTTGAATTCCGATGACCACTGTCTCCGGGCATTTGTCCAGAAACTTAGCTATTTTCAAAGTTTCGAAGAGATCTATCTGGTGCAGGGAGGTGTTGTGCTTTTTCACCATTGTTTCAACCTGATGAGGCGCAAATCTAAAGATTGCACCCGGCTCCGCCTGGGCATCTACGGCATCAATGACAATCAATTTATCGGCTTCCTGGATGACTTCAAGTAGATCAATGCCCGCTACCCAGCCGTCATGAAGCCGTACATTGGAAGGCAGGTTATAACTTTCCAGTTCTTTCAGACTGTGGACGCCTACCCCCTCGTCTTTTAAAAGAATGTTCCCCACACCCAGGACCAGAATCTTTTTGTCAGCGGTGGCCATGCTATCACCCGGCCTTCCCTAAACTACCCTGAACTTTTTAATTTCGTTGGTATCCGGGTGAATCAGATGTACCGCACATGCAACGCACGGGTCAAAGGACCGTACAATCCGCACCAGGTTGATAGGATTTTCGGGATCAGGAACAGGAGCGCCGATCAATGCCTGTTCAACAGGCCCCTTTACACCTTCGTCATCTGCAGGAGAACAGTTCCAGGTAGTGGGGACTACCATTTGGTAATTCCTGATCTTATAATTTTCAATCACTCCGAAATGGCCGAGAGCCCCACGCGCGGCTTCTACCAGACCCATGCCCCGGCCTTTTTCGGGAACAGGCTTCTCGTTGCATACGGGCTCACCGGGTTTCAGTTCGCCAACCCATTTGAGCATTGCCTCAGCTATAAGCTTGCATTCCCAGGCCCGGGCAGCGTGCCGCGCCACAGCGGAAGGCCATGCTCCCAGTTTATTTACCAGGTCCATGAAGCCTTTCTCCTGGGTAACTAATTGTCTGGCTAATGGGCCAACTTCCATGGGTTTTCCGTCATAACGGGGAGCCTTTAGCCACGAATAAGCCCCTTCTTTCTTTGCATCGGGTTTTGTCTCGCCTTCATAGGGGTGTTTGCCTGTAGTAGTGTTTTCATACCAGGAGTATTTGACTTCTTCATGAATCTTGTCTGGATCAAGCGGATTAACTTTGGTCAGATCACCGTTAAAGATAGCACCGGCTTTAAGGAATCTGTTGTTAAAGTCGCCGGACTTGCCAAGGTCAAAGTTACCGTAAGACAGGAAATTGCCGCAACCTGCGCCCACCTTCATATCATGCAGCGGCTTGAGAGGCCCTGTTCCGAAGTAAAGAACATCCTTCAGGTATACATTATTAATAAAATCAATGAGTTCCAGCAGTCTGCTCCGGAACGCAGCTATCCTGTCCGGCGTTGGCTGGATAGTCACACCGCCCGCCACATAGGTAACATGGTGGGGCATCTTGCCACCAAAAATCGCCAGCATTTCCTGGGCCTTTTTCCTCATTTCCAGCGCCTGAATGTAATGGTGGACTGCCGTGGTAACCACCGTAGGATCGGCTACAGAAAACTGATCCGGATTGTAACGCGGGGTAAACGGCGCCGTATCTCCCGCCTTTACCAGGGCAACCACTTTGTCCCTGACTTTTAATAAGGCAGGGTCTGCGCCGTTATATTGGGCTATAGCCATAATATCGAGGTAGTCCAATGCGGTCAGATGATAAAAATGCAGAATGTGGGAAGCTATAAAATTAGAACCGGCTACCAAATTGCGGATAATCCTTCCGTTATCAGGCACTTCCGCCCCGAAAGCCATATCCAGTTGCTGCACAGAAGCATGGGCATGTTCGGCAGGGCAAACGCCGCAGCTTCTGGACGTTAAAACAGCGGCGTCCCTGGGATCTTTACCCTGGCAGATTATCTCGAGCCCGCGGAAAAGAGTACCTTTACATTTGGCGTCCTTTACAACACCACCCTCGACCTCGACTTCAATGGCCAGGTGCCCTTCTATCCTCGTAATCGGATCAACAACAATTTTTTGAGCCACTATTCAACACCCTCTTTCTCTCTGGCTTTTTCACCGGCGAAATAAACTGCTCCCGCTCCAGCAGCAGCGCCGGCCACAGCTCCTCCCAGGCTGGCTGCAAAGGTGCTGATACTGCCCTGATCCTGTGAAGCTTCCGATTCCTCGATAAACTTCGCCACTTCTTCAATGGGTTCATAAAGCGGCAGTTTGGGGAAGGACGGTTCAACACAACCGGCGCATGGAGCGCTGGCTGCTATACAGAAGTTGGTTCCGGCGTTCCAGAGCCTGTGCGGACAATCGGCATAGGTTATTGGCCCACGGCACCCCTTGGCACCCATACAGCCCTCAATGTTAGGCAGCTCCTCCCCGAACTTCTTGATAAACCTGCCCTGTTCGTACCCACCTCTGCGCGGGCAGTTTTCATGAATCTGCTTGCCAAAGAAAGGCATTGGCCGGCCGTGTTTATCTAATTCAGGAACTTTGTTAAACAGCAGGATGCTCACTATAGTGCCAACAATCCAGTCGGGATGGGCCGGGCAACCGGGAATATTGACCACTGTCCCGCCAATGACATCTGCTACGCCTTTGCACTGCGTCGGGTTCGGATCAGCGGCAGGAATACCGCCAAATGATGCACATGTACCCACTGCCACCACATAAGCGGCATTGGTTGCTGCTTCTTCCACCTTGGATTTGAAGGTTTTGCCCCCGATCCGGCAGTAAATACCGTCATCTTTAACCGGAATAGCTCCTTCCACAACCAGAATATACTTTCCTTTGAATCTGGTCATGGCCTCTTCCAGCGCCTTTTCTGCCACGTGACCGCTGGCTGCCATTAGAGTTTCATGATACTGCAAGGACAGAGTGTCCAAAACCAATTCGGCCACTCCCGGGTGATGGGAATTGGCAAAGGATACCGTGCACCCGGTACATTCGGCGCCATGCAGCCAGATAACAGGCTGCTTTCCGTTGGCCATTCCTTCCACTGCTGCGGCAATTTTGGGGACAAAGGCATCAGAAAGGCCTAACATTGCCGCCAAAGTTGCACTGTACTTGATGAAGGACCGTCTGGAAATATCCTTCCGCAAAGCTCTTGCAAGGTCAATCATTAGATATGTACACCCCCCTCAAATTTTAGCCCTCACCTTGCTTTGTCGAAAATCTTCTGCTTCCTCCCCGGCCTTACCACCACCCCTTCTATTGGAGACAATTTATTTTAGAGCAACAAATACCAAACTCATGTTTTACTCTCCGCAAAATTTGTGCCAAGGTACTACGGGGGATTTACAGCAACAAATTGTACATTTTATATACATGACCTGTTGAAAATATCTACACAGTGTAATTTTTTCAAAATGTTCAGTTTCTTTACATGTTAATGAAAATTTACACTATTCTTGTCTCATTCCAGGTTAAATTCTTTCAGCTTCTGATATAAAGTGACCCTCGTAATACCCAGAAGTTTTGCCGCCATAACCTTATTGCCTTTGGTAGCTTTTAACGCTTCCGTAATCAATTGCTTTTCGATTTCCCGCACAGCTTCTTTGATCGGTTTTATGGTCTGGCCGCTATAACCTTTCAGCTCACGGACATGGGGGGGCAGGCAGTCTTCCCTGATTACATTACCCTCAGTCAGATATATGGCCCTCTCTATGATGTTTTCCAACTCTCTGACATTGCCCGGCCAATCATATTTAAGCAGCAGCTCAAGGGTTTCATCAGCAACAATTTTAGGTGAAATATTTTTGTCCTTGGTTAGTTTTTCAATAAAATGACCGATCAGTAGCGGAATATCTTCGGTTCTCGCCCGGAGCGGCGGTACGGAAATCGGCAGGACATTTAACCTATAAAACAGGTCAATACGGAATTTGCCTTCCTGAGCCAGCTTTCTCAGGTCTCTGTTCGTAGCTGCCATGACCCGTACATTTAACTTGATGGTGGACGTTCCGCCAACCCGTTCAAATTCCCGTTCCTGCAGGACACGCAGAAGCTTGGCCTGCATGCTCAGCGGAAGGTCACCGATTTCATCAAGGAGGATGGTCCCTCCTTCAGCCAGCTCAAATTTGCCTAATTTCCCGCCTTTTCGGGCGCCGGTAAAGGCGCCTTCTTCATAACCAAATAATTCTGATTCTAACAGCAGTTCCGGCAAAGCTGCACAGTTAATGCCTATGAAGGGTTTGTTGCGGCGGCTGCTCAGGTTGTGGACGGCAAGAGCAATCATTTCCTTGCCGACGCCGCTTTCACCCTGGATGAGAATGGTGGAATCGCTTTTGGCCGCTTTTTCTACTGTCCGTTTTAAGTTTTTTATAACTTCGCTTTCACCGATAATAGCATCCAGATAATGAGACGGCGGGGTAACGGCCTTCTTCAGACGGTCCCGGTAATATTCGATCTCCCCGCGGGATTTATGCAACAGGTAAGGCAGGCACATGTCTATTTCGGCCAACCCCTGATAAACGGCTATGGCCTTTTCACGGCAGGTATTGTATCCGCAGGCGCCACAATTTAGTTCATCTTCTGGTTTAATTTTGTAGGTATGCTTCAAAATCTTTCTGATCTCGTTTTCTGATGGATAAGGCAGTTGGCGTGATTGGTCCGAGTATGTCCTGGTAAGGTCTAAGAAGGGAAGTTTTCTTGCAGGATTGTTTAGTTTTTTCTGCGCATAGTCAAAAACTAAAGCTTTTCTGGTGAGCAGGTCCTTATCACTGTCAATCTCGGGCCCGTCAATACATCCCTGGCAAAACAGAATATCAATAAACCTGGGTTTTACCTTGCCCTGACTCATATTTTGCAGGATGTTCAAACAGTTGTCTATTCCTTCAACGGAGGCCAGCTCAGGTATAAATCCGTCAACAAGCTTCAGGTTTTTGATCAATCCTCCCGGTAGCGGAAATAACCTTGGCAGGAAGTTTTCTCCGACATTTTTTTCTGTCTTGCTCTTCGGAACTTCAATTCCTGCCTGACTGAAAAGTTCTTTTAACTCTTTAAAGGTGAGCACGGCATCAATTATATGCCGTTTGTCGCTCCTGGCTTCTTCTTTTTTGGCAATGCACGGACCCGCTAAAACAACTTTTGCATTAGGAAACTTCTTTTTCACATACTTACCCGTAGCCGTAACCGCTGAATCAATAGGCGCCAGGTAAGATATTAACTGCGGGTAATGTTTTTCGATCAACCCCACTACCGCAGGGCAATAACTGGCAATGACGCACTCCTGATCCCCTTTTTCCAAAAGTTCCTGATATTTGGGGACTGTCAGTTGGACTCCCGTCGTTACTTCTTCCACATGGGCAAACCCCATGGCTAACAAAGCTTCGAACAGATGGTCAGCCGCCACTCCGGCAAAGGCCGCCGGAAAGGAGGGCGCCAGCATAATTACCACTGTTTGGTCGGAACTTAGGAACCCCTTGACCAGGTCCATATCCCTGCTGTCAACAACCTTTGCTTTCTGGGCACATACCCGCACACAGTTGCCGCAACTGACACAACGTTCCTCCACTACCGTAGCCTGTCCTTCCACAACCTTGATGGCTTTTGCCGGGCAGTTTCTGATGCAGGAGTAACAAGTCTGACATCTCTCTTTGATGGTCTGCACCACAGCCATCCCTGAAACACCTCTACTCCTTTTCTTCTCATTGCACCTTTACAATAAAAACCAGGTCAGACTGTGTAAAGTTATTATACTCTATTTGGACAGTTATTAGCATTTAAAACCTGGCCAATGGTCGAATTTTGCGGTTAAACAGTCTTTTTGTTAATAATTATCGTTTTTATAATTTTCAGTAAATTCAATCAAAAACAATTAAGACAGGGTTTATACCTGTCTTATTTTTTTTGTTATTAAGTTATTCGACAAAAACTTCCAGTTCCCTTCTTTAATTTGGATATTTTGTATATTTTTTTTACAAGTGTTAATAAAGTTAACAACTTAACCCCGTCTGGCACATTCTCCGGCAGTACCTTTTAAAATATCCAATCCATGGGGTAAAGCAGGCAATATCCAGTCTAAACTTTCCTCTACTGCTTTGGGACTGCCGGGCAGATTAATAATCAAGGTTTTCCCCCTGATCCCGGCTGTAGCCCTGGAAAGCATGGCCCGGGGCGTTATTTTCATACTTTCCGCCCGCATTGCTTCGGGAATCCCCGGGACTAAACGTTCCACCACATCCAGAGTAGCTTCAGGAGTAACGTCCCTGGGCCCGAAACCGGTCCCTCCCGTAGTAAAAATCAAATCTAAACCTTGGTTATCTGCCCAGTCCTTTAATCGCTCGGCAATGGTTTGGCGGTCATCCGGTAAGATTACATAATGTTCAACCCGACCCTTTATTTCCGCAACTTTCTTCTTGATAACAGGCCCGCTCAGGTCTTCCCTTTCACCGCGGCTGCCCTTGTCAGAGGCCGTAATAATCCCCACCCTATACATCCTTTATCACCTCTATAGTATCCCCGACCTTAACGGTACCTTCTTTTAGCACTCTGATGAAAATTCCTTCCCGCGGCATAACACAGTCTCCTGCCTGGTAATAAATGGCGCACCGGTCATGGCAGACTTTTCCGATCTGCGTAACTTCGCCTATAGCCTTCTCGCCAATTTTGAGCTTGGTGCCCAGTGGCAGGTCCGTCAAACCAATGCCTTGGGTGGTAAGGTTTTCGGCAAAATCACCGGGGTTCACATCCAGGCCTTTCTGCCGCATCTTTTCAATACTTTCCAGAGCCAGTAAACTCACCTGTCTGTGCCATGGCCCGGCATGGGCATCGCCTTCCAGGCCGTGCCCGATAATTAACCGTCCTGCTCCAACATTCTTCTTCCGTGTTCCCTTCTTTTCGCTGGTACATACCGCCACAATTTTCCCCGTCACTTCGGTTCCCCCTGTCTAATATAATGTCCGCCCTTGCCGCCTTTTTTCTCCAAAAGCCTGATATCTCCGATAATCATGCCTTTATCAATAGCCTTGCACATATCGTAAATAGTCAGCGCAGCAGCGGAAACCGCGGTAAGGGCTTCCATTTCCACACCGGTTTTGCCCGTTGTTTTCACTGCGGCTTTAATGATTACCCTGGAATTAACTTCGTCAATGGTAAAGTCAATATCCACTCCGGTAAGAAAAAGCGGATGGCACATGGGAATAAGGGCAGCAGTATTTTTAGCGGCCATAATACCGGCCACCTGGGCGACTGCCAGAACATCGCCTTTTTTTAAACTCCCTGTTTTTATAGCCTCCAGGGTTTGCACCGCCATGCGGATTTCCCCTGCTGCCACAGCCATCCTTTCCGTATCATCCTTAGCTGAAACATCCACCATCCTGGCCCGCCCCTGCGGATTGAAATGGGTCAACTTACTCATTTATCAGCCTCCTATTTGTGACATGGTTCTGTTGTTATCGCCCCAGCCCCGGGCATTCATGGTATGCCCCTCCGGTTTGCTCAGCACCGCTTGTCTCATGACCTCAGCCAACTCCTCCTCACTTAACCCTAGCCTGAGTGAGGCTTTTAAATCCACTTCCTGCGGCGAATGCAGGCAAGGGCGCAGTTTCCCTTCGGAAGTTAACCTGAGCCGGTTGCATTGACCACAGAAATGGTCGCTCAGAGCGCTGATAAATCCGATGCTGCCCATCGCACCCGGAATTTTATAATATCTGGCCGGGCCGTTTCCGGCAAGCTTTTTGGCCACTTCGAGATTTTCGTATCGACTTATTTTTGCTTTTATCTGCCTGACTGAGAAAAATTTGTCAGCCGGAAATTTATCGCTCACACCAATGGGCATTAACTCAATAAACCTGATATGCAGCGGCAACTTCTTGGTCAGATTTACAAAATCCAGTATTTCATCATCGTTAAAACCCCGAATAACCACCGTATTTATCTTAACAGGCTCAAACCCCTCTTCCCATGCCGCTTCAATCCCTGCCCACACATCCCGCAGCCGGCCAACCCTGGTAATCTGCCGAAAACGGTCAGGCTTTAAAGTATCCAGGCTTATATTTACCCTTTTCAGACCGGCTTCTTTTAAAGCGGTAGCATATGCGGGCAAAAGGGCCCCGTTAGTCGTCAAGGCGATGTCGTCTATCTGGGGTATCCGCGCAATTTCCTGCACCAGGTTTATGATACCTTTCCGCACCAAAGGCTCACCACCGGTAAGCCTTATTTTTCTTATCCCCAGCTTGGTCGAACTTTTAATTACTTTCAAAATTTCCTCCAAACTGAGAATCTCGTCCCGGCTGTGCATAGGAACTCCCTCGGCCGGCATACAATATACGCAACGGTAATTGCAGCGGTCAGTAACAGAGACCCGGAGGTAATTTATCTCTCTTGCAAAATTATCTAGCATATCTGTTTCCTCCTCGCAACATTAGCTCTGCATTAATACTTTTCCGGTGTCCCGCATATCGTAACCGCCCAGGCCGGCTACCCTTACTTTAAACTTATCGGATCTGATAATTTCCATCAGAGCATTGATTAAATCGGTATGCCAAAATTCCGCGGGAATTACCAGGTCATATCTTTCTTCCGTTAAGGGGATAAAATCCAAATCCAGGGCGTGGGCAGCGGCAAGAATGCCAAGGCCGGTGTCTACCGTCCCACTGGCCACGGCCACAGCCACAGCCATATGGGTGTATTCTTCCCTATCGTAACCTGCTATCAGTTCTGGATCTATCCCCTTTTGTTTCAGGTAATAATCAAGTAAAATTCTGGTGCCGGCGCCACGTTGCCGGTTGATAAACCGCACATCATTTCTGACCAGGTCTTCTATTCCTTTAATCTGTTTGGGGTTTCCTCTGGCCACAATAAATCCCTGCTGCCTGTACATCAGGTTAATAACGGTTACCTGTTGATGTTTTAGCAGTCTTTCGATATATGGCAGGTTATATTCCCCCGTTTGCTCATCAAGCATATGCATACCTGCTATGTGGCACTCGCCTCTTTTTATGGCCATCAAACCGCCCAGGCTTCCTACATGAGCAGAAGACAAGCTCAGCCTTGGAAACCTTTCTTTCAGCAAATTGCCTAAAATGTCAAGGCTGATATCGTGGCTGCCCACAGCGACCACAGTATTCCTTATTTCCTCTTTGGTCCGGAACAGTTCAACCTCTACTTCTGCACCTGCTTCCAAACCTTCCGTTAATTTGGGTACCTGCAAAAGACCGTCGGCCCTGACCAGGGACATAATGATGCCTGCACCACGGGACATGGGGGTGGCAACAATCCTATCTCCTACCTGCCCCAGCTTTACACGGACAAATTCGTCCACTCCCTGCGGAGATACTACCCTTCTGGCCAAAACAGCTTTGGCCGTTTCCCTTAATCCCGGCTCAATCCCTAACATTTTACCTAGCAGGGGGCGTAAAAACAACTCACAATTTAATACAGCCGATACGGGGTAACCAGGTATGCCTATAACAGGTTTTCCTTTCACCAGGCCTAAAATTACGGGTTTGCCCGGTTTAATGGCCACCCCGTGTACCAAAAGCTCCCCCAGTTCGGCCACTGCCCTGGCCGTGAAATCTTCTGTTCCCGCCGATGAACCGGCATTCACAACCACAATATCGGCTTCAGCCACCGCCTGGCCTATCCTTTCGAGAAGCAAACCGTAATCATCAGGCGTAATTCCCCATACTTTAGGTTGCCCTCCCCATTCCGTTACCAATCCGGAGATAACCCGGGAATTGTACTCAATTATATCCCCCGGTTTCAGCGGGCTGCCGGGCTGAACCAATTCCGTTCCCGTCGGCAGTATGGCTACTACCGGTTTCACCCGGACACTTACCTCGTTTACTCCGCCCGCCAGCATGGCGCCAATATCCACCGGCCTGATGATGTGGTTGGCCGGCAAAATCATTTCCGTGGCCACTAAATCTTCTCCAACGGTGCGTATGTTTTCCCAGGGCGCCACCGGTTGAATAATTTCAATAGTATTCTCATCAATATAATGGACATCTTCTATCATCACCACCGCATCATAACCCTGAGGCAGCGGATCACCCGTATCAACAAGAACAGCTTCTTCCCCTGTCTTTAACTGTACCGGTAAAGTTTCTGACGCTCCAAAAGTGGACGCGGCTTTGACAGCATATCCGTCCATGGCCGAGGCATGGTAATGAGGGGAAGAAAGACAGGCAAAAACCGGTTCAGCCGTTACCCGTCCAAGACTGAGCTCTGTTGGTATTTGTTCCGACTTTAAAAGCACCGGCTGATTGAGGCGTAAAAAAAATTTTTCCCGCGCGGTTTCTAAGGGAATGTTATCTAAATAAATAGTTCTGGACATAACCTGCTCCTTCTCATTTCTTTTAATATAACTTCACCTGCACGGGCTCCCCGGCGGCCAACCCCTGTTTTTCCATAGGTATTTCAATAAACCCGTCGGCTTTAACCATAGTAGTGATTAAACCCGATTTACCCAAAACAGGCATAGCCACTAATCCGTTTTCCCCATGCTCAAGGGTAACCCGTACCACGTCCAGACGCCCACTGGCCGAAGCCAGGTTCCGTCCCAACGTGGCTGAAACAGTCCGGCGGGGAACAGGGGTTAATCCCAAACCGTTATAAGCCCGTATTAAAGGAACCAGGAAAATCTCACTCAGCGCCATGGCCGAAACAGGATGCCCCGGCAGGCCCAAGACCGGTTTACCTTCCACCACACCAAGTATGGTTGGTTTGCCGGGCTTCACAGAAACGCCATGAACCAAAACACCCGGCGTCCCTAGTGCGTTGATTACCCTGGCCGTGACATCACGTACCCCCATCGAACTCCCCCCGGAAACCACAACTATGTCTGCACCCTGCAAAGCTTCTGATATAGCTTTTTCCAAAACCTCAAAGGTGTCCTCCACGATACCGTAAATATAAGGCTGCCCTCCGGCATTGGCCGCCAAAGCCGCAATGGCGTAGGAATTTATATCCCGAATCTGGCCAATGCCCGGTTCCTGGCGGGGGTCTACGATTTCATCGCCTGTCGAAATGATGGTTACCTTTGGTTTAGCATATACCTGGCATTCGGTACAGCCGATACCGGCCAATGCGCCGATTTCCTGGGGCCGCAGCAAAGTTCCCCGGGCCACCAGCCTGTCCCCGGCCCCGACGTCCTCTCCGGCCCGTACTATGTTTTCCCCCGGTGCCACCTGTTTCAGTACAGCAACAGTGGAATCATCCAACTGTTCTGTATACTCAACCATGACCACTGCATCAGCGCCGGGCGGCAACATGCCGCCCGTTGATATTTTTATTGCTGTCCCCGGCTTGATAGGTTCTTTGGCCTCCTGGCCCATGAAAACTTCTCCTGCTATTTCCAAATACGCCGGCATTCCTTCGGTAGCTCCAAAGGTATCCCGCGCTATTACGGCCAGACCATCCATGGTAGACCTGGCAAAGTTGGGCACATTTACCCCAGAGATGATGTCTTCGGCTATAACCCGGTTCAGGCAATCCATCAGCGGCAGTTTTTCCACCCTCAACTGCGGGGAAAATTGCTTATTGAAAAGCTCCCAGGCTCCATCGATGGTAGCTAACTTTAAGAGTTCCGGCAATAAAGATTCCTCCTAATCACAGTCATCTCAATATAAAGTATTGGCAGTTTCCATTAAAAACAACCTAACTGGCAGTTCTTTATCTTGATGTTCAGCCGGTCCGCTGCCTGCCCAATTACGATTAAGGGCACTTTCAGTTGTTCAGCAAGCTCATGAGCCCGGGCGCAGGTAATTCTCCCCTCCGGCGCCGCCTCTTTTACGGCTTTCAATACCTCTTCACTAACTTCATGCATATTTATCCCTCCTATCACAACTGTGGTTTGAACAATAGCTGTTTATGGCTTCCCCTAAAAAAAACAGGCGCCGGGAAAGGCGCCTAATAAACTTTGTTTTTCTCCTTTCCACCGGGAGGCATCGCAGTTTCCTGGGATACCCTTAACTATACATAGTCATGGCTGGAGACCATAGGTTGAACACCCTTAGGCCTGTCAGCTCGGAGTTATTATTTGGTTAAATTGCTTAAATTATTTCCGCTGCCGTCTGGGCCAGTTCGGAACGCTCCCCTTTCACAAAGGTCACATGCCCGGCCAAACCAATACCCTTAAATTTCTCCACCACATACGTAAGACCGTTGCTGCTGGAATCCAGGTAGGGGTGGTCAATTTGCTGCGGGTCTCCGGTTAGCACTACCTTGGTCCCTTCCCCGGCCCTGGTCAAAATAGTTTTAACTTCATGGGGCGTAAGGTTTTGGGCTTCGTCAACAATCAGATACTGCCGCGGTATTGTCCGACCCCTGATATAAGTAAGAGCTTCCAGCTCTAACTGGCCTTTGTCCTTAAAATACTGTATAAGGCTGTCTATATTGTTGCCTTTGGGTTTATCAAATTCCTTCTCCTTCTTCATGTCCCTGCCCTGACCGAAAATGTACTCAAGATTATCATAAATCGGGCTCATCCAAGGACGCATTTTTTCATCTTTGTCCCCCGGCAGGAATCCGATATCATTTCCCAAAGGTATAACAGGCCTGGTAATGAGAAGTTTCCGGTAAACTCCTTCTTCAATCACTTTTTGCAACCCAGCGGCAACAGCCAGGAGTGTCTTCCCTGTACCAGCTTGCCCCACCAGGGTTACCAGACTTACATGGTCATCCATCAACAGTTCCATGGCAAAGCGCTGTTCTTTGTTCCTGGCTTTAATGCCCCAGGCATCGGTGTTGGCAAACAGGAGCGGCACCAAAGCCTTTTTATCGGGATTATATCTGGTCAAAGCAGATTTGCTGGATCCGTATTCATCAGTAAGGTACACAAATTGGTTGGGAAACAGTTCTTCCTCCCAGGGGAGGATGTTTTTACTGTAGAACTGATCAATAAGTTCCGGTTTCACCTGTACTTCCTTGATACCTGTATATAATTCGTCCAGGTTAACTTTGTCGGTCTTGTAATCTTCTGAGTTAACACCACATACATCAGCCTTTATCCGCAGGTAAGTATCCTTAGTAACCAGGATTACCTGTTTATCTGGAAATTCTTCTTTATAAGCCAGTGCAACTGCCAGAATACGGTTATCCGATTTACTTCGCTCCAGGCCCGCGCATAACTTGTCAAAATGCTGATGATTTAGTTCCACTTTAATAGTACCGCCTTTTTCTGTAGGTACCCCTTCATAAATTTTGCCCTTTCCCCTGAGTTCGTCAATTAACCTGGCTACCCGCCTGGCGTTGCGCCCGACTTCATCCTGCCTTCTTTTTTGGTTATCCATTTCTTCGATAGCCACCAGGGGAATTACCACATCATTGTCCTGGAATTTCGTAATGGCCAGTGGGTCGTGCAGCAAGACGTTTGTGTCAATAATAAATATTTTTTTCAACCGGCTTCGCCTGCCTTTCGAAGGGCTATTTAAAAATATTTTCTTTAATATAATACTATTCCACAAAAATCGACTGTTTCCTTCAACCTGCTACCCCGGATAATAAAGCAAAAGTTAAAACTGTAACTTTTTTACGTTATCTGGGATTAAATTTCCGGATTAATATGTACAATTTTATGGTCCGTACCTTCAATCAAGGGCAGGCCGACCAGCCCGTTTATTAAACCTGGTCCATGTTTAAATAGGTAAGGGAATATATTAAATACCCTTTCCTGGAAGTTGTTTTTGGGAAACAAAGAAAGGGATATTTTTCCCAACTGGCGGACCAGGGTATCATTTTTCTTTCGATGGTACTGCTGAACTTTTTCATAGTAATGGTTGATCTGATATAGTGCTTTATTCCATGCCTCTTCCCCTACTCTCCGCAAAGACGGGTCGATGACAATCACCTCATCGTTTACTTCTTGGAAACAGCGCCCGACCTTTTCCCGGAAACCGTTAAAAAGCCCTTCAATATCTACAGTTTCCAGTTCCTTTAAAAACTGCCGTTGTTTTTCTTCCATCCCTTCTACCACATCATTCAATGAGAGGCCGTATTTTTGCATCAGTTTGGAAATATTCCCTTCCAAAAGAGTTATATTAGCGCGGGGATAAATTATCGGCATGTTCATACCAAAAAGAGGATAAATTGCTTTGTACAGGGCATAATAGGATATTTCCCCGGGTCCCGCCACGTAAGCCAAAAGGGGTAACACATAATCCTGAGCTACGGGCCGCAGAACCACGTTAGGACTGAAATCCTCAGGATTATCCCTGATGGCGGCCAACAGTTCGTCCTCGCGCCAATGCAAATCCCTGCCCCGTACAGTGAAAACATCATTTTCCTTTAATAGAGGCAGGCGTTCCCCGTCTACATAACGAAAAAGGTGCAGGTGTTCGGGATCTTTGTCCACCTGGGGCGTAAAGCCCAAGTCCATAACCATGTTCTTACCCTGTTCCAGAGCCCTGTTTACCTCTTCGGACCGGATAACAAACTGTTCGAACAATGGCGCCATCAGCTTACGTATACCCGGCAGCATAGGATGAACCATGACCAACCCGTAATCAGTGAAAAACCCTGTCATAATCCTGGCAAACCACTCGGCAAGGTTTTCGGAAGAACAGGCATAGTCTTTCAACTGCTCTATATAACCTTCCTTCCACTCGGCCGGATTAGTGGACTCCGCCAGGGCATCTATTAATTTATAAACAGCTTCCGAAACAGGAATATGCCCAACCGAGAATTTGCCTCCCGGTTCTTCTTCCAGTACTAACCGGTCCAACCGGCCCTGCCTGTTAATGAAGTCCAGGTGATTTATTTCCTGGAAATCGTGGTCTTCGCTGGCCACCCAGAAAAAGGGTATCACGGGACACCCCAGGTCTCTTGATAACTTTTGCGCCAACTGTATGACCGTAATAGTTTTATAGATGGTATATAAAGGGCCCGTGAAAACCCCGGCCTGCTGTCCGGTTATAACGACCACGCTGTTTTTGTCTCTTAACATTTCGATATTGGCCACGGTTTTCTGACTGCAGCCTAAATTTTTGTTATAGGACAGCAAAATACGGACCAGTTCCTCCCGGTCCGCCTTATATTCATTGGCCACTGTCTGCAGGCGATACTGAAAATCGGCAAGCCTGTAGGGGTTAGCCGAAAAAAGGCATTCCACAGCAGGAAAATGGTAGAGATATTTGTTTACCAAAGGTTGTTTATATGTCAAACGCACAGATTCGATAATCACCGCTAACTCTCCTTGTATACTTCAAGATTTCCCTTCCCGGGGATGACTTCACCTATTATGGCAGCATTCAGCCCCTTTTCACGGCTAAGCTCCATATAACGGGCAGCTTTTTCTTCCGGCAGCGAAATGAGTAGGCCTCCGGAAGTAATGGTATCTGCCAGTATAATCCTTTCTTCTTCCTCCAGGTTGTCGTCAAATCGAGTAAACTGAGCAACATATTTCAGGTTTCTTCTTGTACCGGCAGGAATCAAGCCATAGCGTACATATTCCCGGGCCGGGGCCAGGACCGGCACCTCTGCAGCAAAAATCCTTACATTTACCGAGCTCGCTTTAGCCAATTCCAGAGCATGGCCCAGAAGACCGAATCCCGTTACATCTGTACAGGCATGGGCGCCCACTTCCTGCATGGTTTCTGCGGCATCCTTATTTAAAGCGCTCATGACTGCCGTAGCTTCCCTCTCCGCCTCTTCAGAAGCCATGCCTGCTTTCAGGGCAGTGGTAATGATACCGATGCCCAGCGGTTTAGTTAAAATAAGCACGTCTCCCGGTTTTGCCGCTGCATTGGTCAGAACCCGGTCCGGATGGATAATCCCGGTTACGGATAAACCGTATTTGGGTTCTTTATCTTCGACGGAATGCCCACCCAGTAGTACAGCACCTGCTTCACATACCTTTTCAGCGCCACCCCGTAAAATTTCCGCCAGTATTTCCAATCCCAGGGTCTCAGTCGGAAACCCAACCAGGTTCATGGCCGTGAGCGGCTTTCCCCCCATGGCATATACATCGCTGAGGGCGTTAGCGGCGGCAATTCGCCCGAAGTCATAGGGGTTGTCTACAACAGGCGTAAAGAAATCCAGGGTCTGAATCAAGGCAATATCATCGGTAAGCTTATAAACCCCGGCATCGTCGGAGGTGTCAAGCCCTACCAGTAAATTAGGGTCTTTTCCAGTTGACGGCAACAGACTGATGACTTTGGCCAGGTCCTCCGGACCTATTTTTGCCGCTCATCCCGCCGAACAGGTTAAAGATGTTAGGGTGCAACTGATTTCCTTTTTGGTCAAAAAGACACCTCCTGTTCCACCAACCTGCTGGAATCAGCCAGCAGCTCACTGATTACACTTATAACCTCGTTTTCTTCGTCGGGGAGTATGGTCCTGTAATCCAAAAGCAGTTGATCTTTCTGAATCCTGGCCAGTATCGGTGTGACGGCTCCGCGCAGGTGCTCCTCCAGCCAGTTAACAGAAACATAAACAGGTTTTACGGCCACCAGAGGGCTTGGTATGTTTTCCTCAGGCAGGGCTCCTCCACCTACCTGAGAAAAACCCTGTATTACTTCTACCTTGGCATTACCGCCAAGGGCCTTACTCAGATTGCGGGCGTTTCGTTTCACTCTTTTCAGGAGATCACCATAAGGAATAGTCAGCATCTGTAAAGTCGGTATTTCCATCAACGCCCGGTTTTCATCGAAGTATATCCGCAGCGTAGCTTCCAGGGCAGCAAAAGTAAGTTTATCTACCCGTAAGGCTCTGGTCAGGGGATTCTTTTTGCACTGTTCGATCAGTTCCCTGCGGCCTGCGATTATTCCCGCCTGGGGTCCGCCAAAGAGCTTGTCCCCGCTGAAACTTACCAAATCCACGCCGGCCCGTATGCTGTCCTGTACAGTAGGTTCGTAAGTCAGGCCATAATTCCGAAAGTCCACCAGCACCCCGCTGCCCAGGTCCTCGTAAACAGGTATTCCCTTGGCATGCCCTATTTGGGCCAGCTCCGAAACAGATACTTCGGAAGTAAACCCGATAATCCGGTAATTGCTGGTATGAACTTTTAACAGCAAAGCAGTGTTTTCCGTGATGGCTCTCAGGTAATCGGCAAGGTGTGTTTTATTGGTCGTACCCACTTCCACAAGGATAGCACCGCTCTGCCGCATGACATCCGGGATTCTGAAGGAACCACCTATTTCCACCAGTTGGCCTCTGGAAACCACAACTTCTTTATCTTTCGCCAGGGTGTTTAAAACGAGTAAAACTGCAGCCGCATTGTTATTCACTACCAAAGCTGCTTCCGCCCCGGTCAGACGGCATATCAGCCCCTCCACGTGTGCATATCGCGAACCGCGCTCCCCGGTACTCAAATCCAGTTCCAGATTAGAGTATCCTGACGCCACTTCAGTAAGGGCTTCCGTCACCTTTTGGCCAAGAATGGCACGTCCAAGGTTGGTATGGAGAACTATACCCGTTGCATTAATAACCCGCCGCAACCTGGGCTGCACCTTTTCGTATACCCTTTGCATCAGCATGGCGATTATGTTTTTCAACGTGATTTCCTGATCTAAGCCACGGTAATCCTCTTCAGCAGCTTTTAGGATTTTTTCCCGCAACTGCTGAACGACTTCGCCCGCCGCTTCCGAAACCAGCGGATGGCCGTACTCGCGTATTAGCGCCTGGATCTCTGCTGTCTGCAAGATTATATTTATAGCCGGCAGTTGCCTCAGCAGTCGGTTTTTATCGACCATGTTATCCCTTCCTTTAGCCAATGGTTTTCCCTATCAAGTCTTGTATTCTACAGAGCTTTCCAAATCCCTTTATTAAACCCATTAAACTTATTTATAGCTCGATACTACAGCTTCGCCAAGGTTAACCTTGGCCAAAACCTCTTTCATGGCCGCAGCCGATTCCCTGAAAGCCTGTCTCTCCTCAATGTCAAGGGGCAGTTCCAGCACGCGGCTGATACCGTTTCTATTTACCACGGAAGGAAGGCTGAGACATACATCGTAAACACCGTACTGGCCCTGCAGTAAACTGGATACGGTAAGGATTGAATTTTCATCTCTGACTACAGCCTCGATAATACGGGTCAGGGCCAGGCCAATGCCATAATAGGTCGCTTCTTTCCTGGAGATTATGTCATAACCGGCGTTTTTCACCTCATCAAAAATCTTCTTTTTTTCAGGCCTGGTGCAGCCTTTATCACTCAACAGGCAAAATTCTTCTATAGAAACGCCGCCAATATTGGTCAAGCTCCATAATGGCACTTCCGTATCCCCATGTTCGCCTATAATGTAGGCATGTACATTACGGGCGTCCACGCCGCAGTGGGCGCTCAGGGCCTGCCGGAAACGGGAACTGTCCAGTAATGTTCCGGAACCGATCACCTTTGACGGAGGGAAGCCCGAAAGCTTGACTGTAATATAAGTAAGAATGTCCACCGGATTGGCAACCACCAATAATACAGCCCCGGCACAATATTGGGCGACTTTGGGGATAATCTTTTTAAAGATTTCTGCATTCCTGTTAACCAGGTCTATCCTTGTCTCCCCCGGTTTCTGGTTTACCCCTGCTGTTATTATCACTATATCAGAACCCGCTGCCTGCTCATAGTCGCCAGCATAAACATTTACCGGGAATGCCAGGGAAGTGCCATGGCGCAGATCCATGGCCTCTCCTTCCGCCTTCCTATGGTCCTTGTCAATCAAAACTATTTCCGAAGCTAAGCCCTTTATCAATAAAGCAAAGGCGGTGGTTGAACCGACAAAACCCGTGCCTACTATCGTCACTTTTACCAGTTCTTTCCCTTCCTTTTTCACGATCTTTACACTCCTCAACATACAATTTTCCTAAGTTTAAATTTTACCGCCATTAAATAATTTTATTCCATGGGATGCCGCACCACATTTACCCGTAAAGGAAGCTCAACTCTTGCCCCCAAACAACCTCCCCACAACTCCATGTGCCAATCGTTTTTCCGGTCGGGAACTTCTATTTCTATCGTTCCCGGAGAAACTTCCCGCGGCGCTACCGTCACCGGCGTTTGATACTCCTTTTCCAAAAAAATTTCCCTACCCTGACTGTTCACCAAAGCTACATTGAAATCTAACTCTTTAGGTTTTTCCGTTGTATTAAGCACAACTAAACCAATCCTGTACAACTGCCCTTGATACCTGGGAATCTTTTCTACCGCATAAACGGCCAATCCTAACCCGCCGGTTTTTATCCCCGTGACCGTACCTTTCCCTGTTATATATATTTTAAAAGACTCCGGTCCCTTTGCCGGTTGGCCCCCAGGAAAACCTGGGGCCGTGTCGTCAAGCAAAAATAAGCTGCGTACCCCCAGCAACACAAAACAGCTAACCAGACAAAAGAATAAGTAAATATTCCTGCGCGGTACAAACACCCCTAACCCCTCTCCTTCGATTAATATTCAGCTTACTTATTACTACGCGAGCCCCAACCACAAAATTCACCGCCACGAAAAAAGAGCCTGGCTTAAGCCAGGCTCCTCATCACCTCAGGAACTGTCCATTTTCTTTGGAAACTGCTACTTCTTCTACAAACTCATTTTGTACCAGATTAATAAATTCGGGGACCAATTTCGGATCCCACTGGGTGCCGGCGCCTTCTCTTAAACGCCGCAACGCTTCTTCCCGGGGCATGCCGGACCGGTATGGCCGGTCGGAAGTCATGGCGTCATAAGCATCGGCGATAGCAATAATTCGCGCCATCAAAGGAATATGTTCACCTTTAAGCCCATCGGGGTAGCCTTGTCCGTTGTAATGCTCGTGATGGTGTCTGATTATCGGCAACATTTCCTGGGCAAACTTCAGAGAAAGACAGATACGTTCTCCTATGGAAGGGTGTTTTCTAACCTGCTGGAATTCCAACGCATTTAAGGCCCCTGGTTTTCTCAAGATTGAGCCGCTGATACCTATCTTGCCTATATCATGCAGAAGAGCAGCTCCTTTTAGAAGTTCGAGGTCATCACCATTAATGCCAAGGCGTTTAGCCAGCCTTATACTATACTCGGCAACTCGTTCAGAATGGCCCCGGGTGTAAGGGTCTTTAGCCTCAACGGCCACGGCCAAGGCATAAATGATGTTTTGACTGTGGTCCAGCGCCTTCATCGATTCCTCCAGTTGGCGGTTCAACTGCAATAAGTTTTCTTTCTGACTTTCCAACTCATCCCGGTGTTCCGCTAATTCCTTGTTATTGGCTTCCAGTTGTTTGTTCAACTCTTCCATTGCTTTTGTACGTTCGTCAATGAACATAGCCATAAAATTCACAGCATCGATAAGGCGGTCTAACTCGTTACCGCTGTATATATTATAGACATCGCAATGTAAACAGCAGTCAGGTTTTCCACAATTATTGCCCTGATGCCGGCACCAGGCATCCGATAAAAGCCAGCACCTGATCAAGGCATTGTTATAGGCCGGGCATTCTTCCTGCTGACAATCCATTATTTCCCAGCACCTGTTCGGCTGGGATGTCGGAAACCTTGTTCCAAAATCCCCGCGGGCAATGTGCAAAACCCCGGTAGAAATGTTGTGGATCGGTTTAACAACTGATCTGTAAACCCATAAAATTGCTATCGCAAACACTACTATAGCAACAGCCAAAGTAACCCTTATCTGGTTGTTCACTGACTGCTGCATTTCGAGCAAAGGTTTTTCCTCTGTCCCAACATAAAGCGCCCCTACTACTTTACCGTTAACATCCTTAATAGGTTCATAAGCCGTCACGTACCAGTTGTTGACTACAAAAGCCCGACCTGTATATTTACTACCCTTTTTAATCACCTTGTCATAAACCGGGTCTGATAACAAAGTACCTGTAGCACGGTCACCCTGGTCATTAGTCACATTGGTCGCTATCCGGACCTTATCAAGAAATATTGTTGACCGGGCACCAAAATTTTTTTTGATATTGTCCACTATGGTATTGTTATTATTAAGAATTTTACCCAAGACCACATAACCGGCAATGCCCATATTTTTGTGCACGGGTTCTACCACCATCATGGCCATCGCTTTGCATTCTTTGGTGTAGTTCAAATTTGTCGCTTGCTGGGTTGGAACTATATTTATACAGGCATTCCCGGCCACCCCTTCTGCTTCCAAAAGCTGCTTATCCAAAACCTCAATTCCGCTTGTTTCGCCACGCATCGTAGCTAGTTTTAAAATGTCAAGCTGATAAATATCTTTGACCGGTTCAGGATTGTTCTTGCTATATATAACTTTTCCCTCTTTATCGGTGAAGAATAAAATATCAGGACGAATTTCACTTGGCCAGGCCTGGACTTTGTTTTTCACCTTGGCCATTTGTGCAGGGGTGTAATCTCGGAGTTCCATTTCAGTTGTTATCGTCCTAAAAAGGTACGTCATATTTTCTAACTTATCATAAAAATAGTTATGCGCCCCCTGTAAAATGGTACCTACCTGCTCCTGCCCGTGTTTCTCCACTATGTAATATTTAGTGGAAAAACTTACCCTATATAAAAACAAAGTCATAATAACAACAAAAGCAATAAGTATTTTTCCTCTTAAGCTTACCCGATGTAATTTACCCAGCAATTTCTTAACTAGCATTCTACTTGGCCGCCTTTCCTGGGCATTAATTAACTGGTAATTTTTTCTGATATCCGACATATTTCTACAAAAAGGTTTGCATTTCCTTCTCATTTATCGATTTCAAAAACAAAAAATTAACATTTTTACTAATTTGTTTTTTTAAAATTCTTATAAAAACCATTATAAAAGGGCCTCCCATAACTTTTGGGAAACCCCTTTGTTCATGCCGGTTATAATAATCATTATGTTTATAACATAAAACTGCAACCTTTAAGCTTCTTTAAGCTTGTATAAGTTCCTGAAATTCTTATGGGCCACTAGAGCCTGGACTATTGTCCCGGCAATAATTTTTGCCATGTTGTAGACAGAATTTAAACGGGTACTTTGTAAAACCATCGTAGGCATAAACCCTCCCACATTGACTATCCCTTTTACCGATACGTCTCCCACAGGGGCCAATTCTTTATCCACACCGATGCCGGGCTTTAATGGTTCTGCACACAACACGATATTATCTACATTATTGGCCCGACCCAGGCAGGCATCCACAGCAATGACCAAAGCAGAAGGATGCATGGTCTTGATTTTACGGGTTACTTCTTCCAGATTAAGCGCATGCACAGGCGTGTCCAATGTACCAAAAACACGGGCCCACGGATACTCTTCCTTGATCAATGTTCCGGTCAATGGACCGAGACTGTCCCCGGAAACACGGTCCGTTCCGATGCAAAGTATAGTTACTTCCTGATATCCCTTCATCATTTCTATCAAGAGTTCCAGCATTAATTTTTGGCCCTCTTTGTCTCCATAATGAAATTTGTATTCCACTATAAACCCCCTTCTCCTATAGGCTTAATCTCTGGGGTTATTATAGCGAAAGTCCTTTGTCGAAATCCTCAAAAACCGGGCTGCCGCCGGAAAGAAATTATCTTGATTTTTCATCACCGGTCGGGGAATTTTACTGCCTGCGCAAAAAAAGTATAAACTTCTGCAGAGCTCGCCTAAAAAAAGTCCTAAGCTTTTTCCTTGAAAGCTCGGTATTCTGCATCTGCAGCCTTTTGGGCCTCAATCCTGACCATGTAGATTTCGTCATAATGGGCTTCCAATGTGGCTACTACCTGCCTATCCAGCGCTTGCTCTCCGACCATTTTCCGTAATATTGACATTACCTCCTCCCTGGTCAAACCTGCCCGGTATGGCCGGTCTTCCGTGAGCGCCGTAAAAACATCAGCTACTGCCATAACACGCGAGCCGAGGGATATGTTTGCACTGCAATGGTGAAAAGGATACCCTGTTCCGTCCAGTCTTTCGTGATGAAAAGCGGCCCATGTTCTTATCATATCCAGGTCTGGTAAGGGCTCAAACACATAATGGGTATAAAAGGCATGACTGCGCATAATATCAATTTCTCTATCATCCAGTCTGCCCGGTTTTTCCAAAATCTGCGCAGGTACCGCCAGTTTCCCTAAATCATGAACATATCCGGCAACCATCATCATTTTGCATTCACGTTCAGAGAAACCAACATATCTCGCCAAAGCCTCTGCACTGGCCGCCACCCCGCTGGAATGGCTGGCAGTAAATGGACTCCGGAAATCCACAATTTGACTGAGCATCTTGGCAAAACTGAGCAGACCGTCATCATCTAATTCCAGCGTCCCCATTCCGACCCTGTTTTGCAAAGTTGTCTCCAATGCAGGGGATAAAGCCTCAAACCAAAAATATTCTTTTTTGGCCAGTCCCATAAAAACTTCTACTAAATCAGGGGAAAACAGGTGCCCCGACTGTTTTTGTATTTGCGCACAAATATCCTTGACTTGACCAAGTATCTCCCGTTTCCTGTTGATAAGGACTTCTATGCGGTCTGCCAGGTGGATTATTTGGCTCCCCAATGGTACTTCCTCCTGTAGAGTCCCCTGGGCCCAGGGAGTATGGTGGTCCTTCACCAACAAGGCGGCCTCTTGAAAAGGCGCAAACTTGCTCAACAGCAAATATCCGGTATGAGCATGGCTTTGAGCATTATTTGTTTCGAATTCCAGAGCGTCAAGCCGTTCTTTTACGCTTAATGCACCACTGTCATGAAGAAGCCCGGCCAACACTACATTGTTTTGTTCTTCACTGCTTATTCCTGCTTCTCTGGCAATGCTTTTGGCTATATAGGCAACCCTTTTATGGTGGCCAACAAGCGCGGGACTTACCAGGTCGATGGCCCCGGAAACACACATCACCAGGTTAAAAAGAGGCACATGGATATCTTTAACCATACAAACCACCCCTGTTTTCTTTTTAAATCAAGGCCACTGTATAAACAAAAATAAGCACGGACTATCAAGGTATCGCTCATCTACTGGCAAGTTATTCCGCTTATACCAATATACTGTTTCGACATTTCGTGTCAAATTCCTCCAAAACCGCAAAGGACTGCCTAAAAGGCAGCCCCCAGGCTGTTGCCAAAAGTCATTCTGATAAATTTGGGGAGGTTAAATGTTTTCCGGAGCGGAGCTCTGGTTTAATCCGCCGGTTTTTTTTGGAGGGGTGGGTGGGGTGACTGGGCTACCCCGGAGCTTTGTGCTGCAAAACCAGGCCGAAGCTGCGGTTGCCGCTATGGAGGTAAAACAGTCCATGCTCCAAGGTTACTCTATCCGCCCTCCACCAGGTCGCAACTTACTGTTTTACCTCCATAGCGGTATTTTCTGTTTTTCTTAAAGTGACAGTTATTTCAGCGTAGAACGCCAAGCGGCAAAAAAAGGGGGGGTGGGCAGGGTTCTCCGTCTACCGTTTGGGAGCGACTGCGCCCGCAAAACCGCAGCCGGGCAGGCAGGGAGTTCC